>NZ_JBFAKW010000126.1:0-27713 GCF_040655955.1 Streptomyces sp. NPDC050263
TCTCGAGGGTGGACTGCTGGCGGTTCAGCTCGGCGTCGACCGCGGCGGCGATCTCCGGGTCGAGCTCGTGCAGGGGCGTGTTCAGAACAGTCATCTGCGGCTTCCTCGAAGAGCTACGAGCGGACTACGAGTGGACTACGAGCGGACCACCAGTGAACCTGATGTCTCGAATAACGCAACACGCTTCTGTATGTGCAACATGGTCTTGCGTCCGCTTCGCGGTTGTCAAGGAGCCCGCCGCTTCGACGGTGAAGTGGAGATCGCTGTGCCCGTGATCAGGGGGCGGGGCGCGGTCGGCCGTCGGCGCGGACGAAGACGGGCTTGAGATGCTTCTCGGGCAGCGCCTCCGGGAGCCGCTCCCGGTCGAGGGCGGGGGAGATGACGCGCGCGGGGTCGACGGCGCCGGAGCGGGCGAGGTCGAGGGCGTCGGGGATGTGGTCGCGCACGTGGGCACGGGCGATGCGCGGGGTGACGCCGGTGAGGTGCGTGTTCAGTCGGCCACGGAGGCCGTGCGGTACGCGGGGGAGGCGGTCCCCCGCATCCTGCGCAAGGAGCTGCGGGCGGGCCCGGCCGCCGGCCTGCGGGCCGTCCTGGCGCTCTGGCGCGGCGTCGTCCTCGACAGCGACGTCCGCGCCAAGCGCGGCGCGCGGCCGCTGGATCTGGTCGCAGGACAGGACGGCTGCGGCAACCCGCAGGCTTCGGCCGCAGCGTCCGCCGGCGGACGGCCGCCGATCGCCGTCCTGTCCGGCTCGCGCTCCACGAAGTGAACCTGGCACCCGACCCGGGCGCGCCTGGGCGGCGACGGAAAAGGCGACGGTCAGTCGACGGTGGTGGTGCGAATTGCGGCGATGTCGAATTGAAGGCGTACCTTCTCGCTCACCATGGCACCGCCCTCGGCCAGTCGGGCATTGTACGTAAGGCCCCATTCGGAACGATTGATGGTGGTGGTGCCGTCGAATCCGGCCCGCTCATAGCCGAAGGGGTCGGTGACATGTCCTAGGTAGGTGAGTTCAAGGGCCACGGGTCGCGTGATCTCCTTGATGGTGAGATCGCCCGTCATTCGGTAGACGTCGGTGCCCACGAGTTGTACGGCCGTACTGAGGAAGCGCATCCGCGGATAGGTCGCGGCATCCAGGAACTCGCGGCCGGCCAGGTGGGAGTCGCGCTGCTCCACGCCGGTGTCCACGCTGGCGGTGGCCAGCACGATCTCGGCCCGTGAGCGGGCCGGGTCGCGGCCGTCGAAGCAGAGCCGGCTCTGGTATTCGGTGAAAGCCCCGCGCACCGTCGTCACCAGGGCGTGCCGGACGGAGAAGCCGATACGGCTGTGCGCCGGGTCGATCATCCACTCCCCGGTCAGCGCCGCCATGGCGGGATCCGGTCGACCGCCGGAGAGACGAACGGACGCATTGTCGGGGAGTGGTGGAGCTGCGGGGGGAGCCGGGCGCCGGAGGGACGCGCCGCGGTTGAACAGGTTCATGGTTCACGTAGTTACTCCACCGCGGAATTCGCCGCAAGCCGCGCCCATGAGCCACGGTGGATCGAATCCGTACCGAAAGGCTTATACGCAGTCACCGAATGACCGCCGGCTACAACATCCGCACATTCCCGTCACGGAACAGCCAAGCAGGGATGGCTCGCGGGGCGGCGCGCGGTCGGTTCGCGGTCGCTTCGTGGTCGGCCGGCCACGTCGATCGGCGATGTGAGCCGGTCCGGGAGTCGAAGTTCGCCGAAAGGGCGGGCCCGGATGTCGGTTTTCCGGGTTTCGGCGGGCCCTGACTGGAGTCGGACGGCAGGTGGGGCCGAAGGTGATCCCCGGCGGTCGATCCCGGCCCCCAGCCCTCAGCCCCCAGCCCCGGCGCCCAGCGTCGTCGGCGCCCCTGGAAAGAGTCTTCCGTGAAAGCCACGACCACGGCGAACGCGCCGCAGGAACGGCGGGCCGCCACGCTCGTCATGGCCTGCGTCGGTGTGTTCGTCGCCTATTGCCGGTGACCACCGTCTCGGCGAGCCTGCCCGCCATCCAGCGGGCCCTCGGCGCCTCGACCTCCCAGCTCTCCTGGGTCTCCGACGCCTTCGTCCTGCCGATGGCCGCCCTCATCCTCACCGCCGGAGTCTTCGGAGACGTCCACGGCCGCAAGAAGGTCTTCCAGGCGGGCCTCGCGCTCAGCGGCCTCGGCGCGCTCGTCGCGCTGTGCGCGCAGAACGTCCAGACGGTCTGGGCCGGCCAGGCCCTCGCCGGTCTCGGCTCGGCCGCCCTGCTGCCCACCACCCTCGCCCTGATCAGCCACGCGGTGCCCGACCCGCGTGAGCGCGGCAAGTTCATCGGTCTGTGGGCCACCGCGCTCACCGCCGCTCTGGCCCTGGGGCCGATCATCGCCGGCGCCCTCCTCGGCCACTTCGACTGGCGCTGGATCTACCTGCTGCCCGTGCCCGCCTCGCTCCTCGCCATGGCCGCCGCGGCGAAGCTGTTGACCGACTCCCGCGCCCCGGGCTCGCGCCGCCTGGACTGGCCCGGCCAGATCACCGCCGCCCTGACGATCACCGCGCTGGTCTACGGCATCATCGAGGGCGGCGCCGAGTCCTTCACCGACGTCAAGGTCATGGTCGCGCTGTTCACCGCCGCTGTCGCGGCCGTCGCGTTCGTCCTGCTGGAGCGTCGCAGCGCGAGCCCGATGCTGGACCTCTCCCTGTTCCGCAGCCCGGCGTTCACCGCGACCACCCTGATCGCCATGATCAGTTTCCTGGGGCTGATCGGGTTCTTCTTCGCCCTCAGCCTCTACTTCGGCATGGTGCAGCAGCTGTCCACGCTGGACGCGGCCTGGCGGCTGCTCATGGTGTCGATGGTCCCGCTGGTGCTGGGCGCTCCGGTCGGCAAGCTCGTCCACCGTGTCTCGCCGCGGGTCCTGATCCCCGGCGGCCTGTCGGTCGTCACGGCCGGACTGCTCTCCCTCACCGACATCGCGGCCGACACCTCCTTCGGATCGCTGGCCTGGCGGCTGGCGCTGCTCGGCCTGGGCATGGCCTTCGTCATCACCCCGATGACCGCCACCGCGGTCAGCTCGGTCCCCTTCCACCAGGCCGGCATGGCGGCCGCCGGCAACAACGCCTTCCGTCAGGTCGGCGCCGCGCTCGGCCCCGCCGTCCTCGGCGCCCTGCTGTCCACCAAGGCCGTCGACGCCCTGCCGGGTCACCTCGCCGACGCCGGCCTCACCGGGCAGACCGTCCGGCAGGTCGAGGCGGTCGCCGACGCCGGCGGCATCGGCGCCGTGGCCGGTGTCGACGTCGGGGCGGACACGCCCCGCGTCCTGGGCGCGCTGTCCGAGTCCTTCCTCGACGGCCTGCACCTGTGCCTGGTCGTCGCCGCCGTGCTGACCCTGCTCGCCGCCGCCGTCGGAGCGCTTCTGCTGCGCCGTCCGCCGCACGCGGCGCCGACGAAGGTCGTCGGGCAGCGGCAGGAGTCCGAGGCTCAGGGCTCCGCGGTTCACGGCTCCGCTGACCGGGGTTCCGGCGGCGCGGACTCCCAGGGGCACGGCGAAGCGCCCTCATTGGCAGGCAACCAGACCGGAGGGTGACTCCGGACGTGCCGGGCCGCGGGAGTACCGAGCGGAACGCCCGGCCCGGCGCCGACGCCGTCCGTGGGGACGGGCACGGCGTCGCACCGGGGCCCGGGATCGCGCACGATGATCCCGGGCCCCGGTGCGACCGCGGCCGCCCACCCCAGCACTTCGTACAGCTCTCCCCGCCCCGAACCAGGAGACCCCGTGGACGCTCCGCCCGTCGACGCACTGGACCTGAAGGTGCTCCAGGCCCTGCAACTCGACGGCCGGGCGCCGTTCAGCCGCATCGGCGAGGTGCTCGGAGTCTCCGACCAGACCGTCGCGCGACGCTTCCGGCGGCTGCGCACCACGGCGGGCCTGCGGGTGGTCGGCAGGCTCGACGAGAGCCGCCTCGGCCGCGCCAGCTGGATCGTCCGGCTGCGCTGCACGCCCGACGGGGCGGAGCGGCTGGCGAACGCCCTGGCCCGGCGCTCCGACACCTTCTACGTCGAGTTGATCTCGGGCGGCACCGAGGTCCTGTGCGCCATGAAGCCCCGCAGCCGACATGATCGCGACGACCTTCTCCTGGAGCGACTGCGGCGCACCCCGGGCCTCGCCTCCGTCAGCGCCCACTGTCTGCTGCACAAGTTCTACGGCGGCCCGCTCGGCCGGCTCGACAAGATCCAGGCACTCGATCCGGAGGAGGCGGCGGCACTGCGTCCGCCGGAGATCGAGCCGGACGACGCTCCGGTGCGCCTCGACGCGGACGACGAGGCGCTCGTGGATCTGCTCCAGCGCGACGGGCGGGCCACGTTCAGCGAGCTCCAGAGCGCGACCGGCCAGTCGGAGTCGGTGGTCAAGCGGCGGGTGGAACGGCTGCGCTCCTCGGGAGCCCTCTACTTCGACGTGCAGCACGACAGCGCCTCGCTGGGCCTCGCCGTCGGGGCGATGCTGTGGCTCACCGTGGTGCCCTCCGCCCTCGCCGAGGTCGGCCAGGCGCTCGCGGCACACCGTGAGGTCGACTTCGCCGGGGCCATCACGGGCCAGGCCAACCTGGTCGCGTCGGTCGTCACGGTCGGCACCGGCGAGCTCTACCACTACCTGAGCGAGAAGATCGGAGCCCTCCAGGGCGTCCAGGCGGTGGAGACGACCCTCACCCTGCGCCAGGTCAAACAGCTGACGTACGAACCGACCCGCTGACGCACCGACCCGTTGACGCACCGACCCGGCTGACGCACCGACCCGCTGACGCACCGACCCGTTGACGCAACGACCCGTTGACGCAACGACCGCTGACGTACTTGGACGAACCTCCAAGATTTCACCATTGCGGGTCCGGGCTCTTCTGCGGAGTCGCCGCTTGATCCATAGTGACGGGCACTGCCGCGGAAGATAATTTCCGTATGGCGAAAGTCTGGCTCGGAGGATGCCTGTGTCGCTGTCCGTACCGTCCGTCGCGCGACGCGTCGCACGTCTGCTGCGTACCTCGCTGTTCATCCAGGTCGCCTGCGCCCTGGTGCTCGGATTGCTCGTAGGGCGGCTGTGGCCCGATGTGGGCACAGCCGTCCAGCCGTTGGGCGACGGCTTCGTGAGGCTCATCAAGGCGGTCATCGCGCCGCTGGTGTTCTGTGTGGTGGTCACCGGCATAGCCAAGGCCGGCAACCTCAGGGCGTTCGGCCGCATCGGCCTCAAGGCCCTGATCTGGTTCGAGGTGGCGACCACGTTCGCCCTGCTCATCGGCCTGGTCGCCGGAAATCTGGTGCAGCCCGGCGCCGGCATGAACATTGATCCGGCCAAGCTCGACGCGGGCGCGGTCGACGCGAAGACCGGCGGCGGCTCACTGCCGTCGACCAGCGAGTTCCTGCTGCACGCGCTACCCGAGAGCGCGGTCGGCGCGTTCGCCGAGAACGCGCTCCTACAGGTCCTGGTCCTCGCCTGTCTCGTGGGCGCGGCCCTGCTGCACCTGGGCCACACCAGAGTCCCCGCGATCCTGCCGGCCGTCGAGCAGGTGCAGGAGGTCGTCTTCGCGATCGTCGGCTTCGTCATGAAGCTCGCGCCCCTCGCCGTCTTCGGCGCCACCGCGCACCTGGTCGGCCAGTACGGCCTGGGTGTGCTGTCGACGTACGGCAAGCTCATCGGCGTCTGCTACGCCGTCGCCCTGCTGTTCCTGCTGCTGCTCGCCGCGGCGCTGAAGGCCTTCACCGGGCTCAGCCTGTGGAAGTTCGTCCGCTACACCCGCGAGGAGATGCTGCTCGCCCTCGGCACCGCCTCCAGCGAGACCGTCATGCCCCGCATGATGCAGAAGCTGCGCCACGCCGGCTGCCGGGACGACGCCGTGGGGCTCGTGGTGCCCACCGGCTACTCCTTCAACCTCGACGGCGCCTCGATCTACCTGTCCATCGCGACGCTCTTCATCGCGCAGGCCGTGGGCGTCGATCTCACCCTGGGCCAGCAGGTGACCGTCGTGCTGATGCTCATGCTCACCAGCAAGGGCATGGCGGGCGTGCCCGGTTCGGCGTTCCTCGCGCTGTCGGCGACCGCCTCCGCGCTCGGTGTCATCCCCGCCGGGGCCGTCGCCCTGCTCCTGGGCGTGGACCGCATCATGGACTCGATGCGCGTCGCCACCAACCTCCTCGGCAACTGCGTGGCCGCCTTCGCGGTCTCCCGCTGGGAAGGCGCGCTGGATGTGGCCCAGGCGAAGCGGGTCCTGAACGGGGAGGCGCCCATGGCCGCGGATGAGGCCCGGGACACGGCCCCGGACGCGGACGCGGACGCGGACACGGCCCCGGACGCGGACACGGCCCCGGACGCGGCTGCCCCGCGGGTGGAGGCCGACCGCCCGAGCTGACGCCCACCGTCAGTCCGGTACCTCGAAGAGCCGCAGTTGGAGCGCCAGGGTGCTGTAGTAGCCCACCAGCGTGGACAGTTCGAAGAGCGTGCGTTCGCCCAGCGCGCCGCGGGCCGCCTCGTACCCGGGCTCGTCCAGCACCCCGGCGCTGTCGGTCAGGGCCCGCGTGAACGCCCACGCGGCCCGCTCGACGGGATCGGACAGGCCCGGGTCGCGGCCTTCGCGCAGGGCCAGCAACTCGTCCTCCGTCAGGCCCACGGCGGCCCCGACACGTTCGTGTGCATGGCGCTCGAAGGCGCTGTCCCAGGCCTGGGCGACCACCAGGATCGCGATCTCGCGCAGCCGCGGACCGAGGCCGGTGCGGTAGCGGATCGCGGCGCCCAGATCCTGGAGCGCCCGGCCCGCGCCGGGGCTGAGCAGCATCGCGTTGAACGGTCCCCGCAGACACCCTTCTTCGTCGGTGAGGGCGAAGAGCCGCGGGCCCGCGGCGCGCGGTCCGCCGGTGATCTCGGCGTACAACGCCCGTTGCTCGGTGTCGAGTTCGGCCGGGGCGAGCGGTCGCAGCCGGTTGCTCATCGTGCCTCCCCCGCCACCGGGGCCGTCTCCGACGCCACCGATTTCGACAGCGCGGCCAGATCGTGGTCCGTCAGGAGCCGGCCCTCGCGTGCCATCAGCTCCCGGGCGCGGTCGAGGACGGCGTCCACCTGGGCGGGCGTCGGGTCGACGCCGAGGGCCGTCAGCTTGTCGGCGAGGGTGTAGGGGCCGCTGTCCGGAGTGAACGGCACCTTGCGAAAGTTGCCGACTGCCGCCGGTTCGAGACAGTTGTGCAGGAGGGGGTCGATCTCCGTCTCCTGGGTGATGAGATCCATGCCGCCCCAGCAGAAGGCGTGGGTTCCGGTGACCGGATGGTTCCACGCGGGGTGATAGTTCGTCAGTTCCTCGCCCGCGCGGGCCAGTTCGGTGAGGGTCTCGGTCCTGATGCCGGTGTGCACGCCGTACAGCGCCTCGAAGGCGAGCGCGGTCGCCGCCAGGTCGGCGTTGCCGGGCCCTCCGCAGTAGCCGTTGACCGACAGTTCGACGGCGCCCGCGCCGGCCCGGACCGCGGCCACCGCGCAACCGACCGCCAGGCCGAAGGTGTTGTGCGGATGCAGCCCGACCTCCACGTCCGGTGCGAGGGCCTTCGTGCGCCCGACGAGATGCGCGAACGCCTCCGGACTCATCGCGCCCGGGCCGTCGAACAGGGTGAGTTCACCCGCTCCGGCCGCGGTGAGGACGGCGACCGACTGCTCGTGGGTCTCGTCGGTGGCGTACGAGACCATGAGCAGCGGCACGATCACCTCGAGGCCGCGGGCCCGGGCGTACTCGACCAGGCCTGCCGCCCGGGCGAGGACGCCGGCCCGGTCGCGCGGGGTGTCCGGGGTGCGCCACTCCTCGCCGCGCCACGCCCGGCCGTACACCGGGGCCTGATAGATCAGCGAGGTCTCGCCGAAGCCCTGCACCCAGACCTGGACGGCGTCGTAACCGGCCGCGGCCGCCCGGTCGATGTCCTCGCGTGAGCGCATCAGCGGGCAGACCACCCTGCACTCCGGGTTCTCGCCCTTGACCAGCTCGACTTCGGCCTTCAGCGCGGCGGCGTCCCGGCCGCCGAGCCCCGCTGTGACGACCTCCGGCACTCCGCTCGCGACGAGTCTGCGCAGGAACGCCCTCTTCGCCTCCGTCGGGGCCACCACGCCGGGCAGTGTCTCGACCGAGCGCAGCGTCGCGTCGCGCAGCCGTACCGCTCGGGGCAGCGAGCCGGTCACCTCCGTACGGCGGTTGAGCGGACTGACCGACCAGCGCCCCGGCTCGTAGGCGCCGGCCGCACGGCGCGAGGCCAGCTCGGCGCGGAAGCGGGCGATCTCGTCGGGGGTGAACACGGGAGGCTTGTCCATGGATCTCCTCGGATCTCCTCGGTCGCTGTCTGTCTGCCGGTCTGTCTGCCGGTCTGTCTTCCTGACTGCCTTCCTATCCACCTTCCTATCCACCTTCCCGCCTGTCTGTCGACACTATAGGCAATAGATATGGGTTTTGGGCCTTGATATTTACTTTCTGTCGACACCTGGCTAAAACTGTCGACAGTCTCGCCCCACCGACCCGAGGGAGATCCCCGTGACCCAAGACGTGCCCGACAAGCGGCTCGGCCGACTGGCGGGCCGCATCGCCGTCATCGGCGGCGCCGGAAGCGTCGGCCCCGGCTGGGGCAACGGCCGCGCCACCGCCGTCGTCTTCGCCCGGGAGGGCGCCACCGTGTTCCTGGCCGACCGGGACGAAGCGGCCCTGGAGGTCACCGCGCGACAGGTCCGCGACGAGGGCGGCAGCGCGCACACGGCGGTGCTGGACGTCACCGAACCCACCGCCGTCCGGGACTACTTCGCCGAGTGCGAGGGTCTTGCGGGGCGCGTCGACATCCTGGTCAACAACGTCGGCGGCTCCCGGCCGGGAGGCGCGGTGGACCTCAGTCTCGAGGACTGGGAGAGCCAGCTGCGCACCAACCTCACCAGCGCCTTCGTGGCCTGCAAGCACATCGTCCCGATCATGCGGCGGGCCGGCGGGGGCGCCATCGTGAACACCGCCTCGGCGTCCGGGCTGCGCTGGACCGGCGCCGCCCAGGTGGGCTACGCGGCGGCCAAGGCCGCGGTCATCCAGCTGTCCCGGGTCACCGCCGTGGAGTACGCGCCGGACGGCATCCGGGTCAACACCGTAGTCCCGGGGCAGTTGCACACGCCGATGGTCGAGGCGCGGCTCGCCGGCCAGCGGGCGGGCGGCGACGTGGCGAAGCTGCTGGCCCAGCGACAGGCCCGGATCCCGCTCGGCTTCATGGGCGACGGCCGCGACACGGCGTACGCGGCGCTGTTCCTCGCCTCCGAGGAGGCCCGCTTCGTCACCGGCACGGAGATCGTCGTCGACGGTGGAATGACGGCCCGCTGTGACTGAACCGGCCCTCCAGGGAGCGCGGTCGGCGGTCTCGCCCGGCTGCCCGCCCCCGCACCCCGCCCCGCGCACCCCGTCCCTGGCGCTCCCGCCGGACAGCTGCGACGCCCACTGTCACATCCTCGGCCCGGCCGACGTCTTCCCCTACGCCCCGGACCGCACGTTCACGCCCGTGGACGCCCCCAAGGAACAGGTCCGCGCCCTGCACGCCCACTTGGGGATCACTCGCGCGGTGATCGTGCAGTCGTCCTGTCACGGCCACGACCACTCCGTCCTGCTGGACGCCCTGCGCTCCGGCGACGGCCGGCTGCGCGGAGTCGCCCTGATCGGCGAGACGACCGCACGGGCCGAGGTCGAGGAGCTGCACCGGGCCGGGGTGCGCGCCTTCCGGCTCAACTTCCTTCCCCATCTGCGCACTCCGCCCAGCCGTGCCGAGATCGACTCCGTCCTCGAACTCGTCGACGGACTCGGCTGGGCGGTCCAACTCCATGTCCGGGGCGAGGAGATCGCCGTCCTGGAAGCGCTGGTGCGCGCCCTGCCCGGCAGAACCGTCATCGACCACATCGGACGGGTCGACCTCGCCGCGGGACGCGACGACCCCGCCCTGCGCAGCCTGCGCGCGCTGCTGGACAGCGGGGAGGTGTGGGTGAAGCTCAGCGGCGTCGACCGGATCTCCCGGCAGGGACCGCCCTACGCCGACGCGGTCGCGCTGGCCGCCTCCCTGGTGGAGTACGCCCCGGAGCGCGTCGTCTGGGGGACGGACTATCCGCACGTCAACATCGCCTCGGACGCCCCCGACGACGGCCTGCTCGTGGACCTCGTCGAGAGCATCGCACCCGACCCCGCTCACCTCCATCGGCTGATGGTGGACAACCCCGCCGAGCTCTACGACTTCCCGTCGGCTGCCCTTCGGCGCACTAGTGTCGGCAGTAGTGGCAGGAAATGACAGGTAATTCACGGTCAGATCCCTTGAAGGGGAAAAGTGTCGACAGTAGGGTCCCGACTCGAACCCCGCGTGAGGAGAATGGCATGGTTCGGCTGTCCCGGCACAATGTCTTACGGCGCGGCGACGAGCGGTACGAGCGCGCTCGCCTCGACGCCGTCTGGAACGAGCGCAAGCCCGACCGGTATCCGGACGTCATCGTGCTCGCCGACAGCGAGCACGACGTGGTGGCCGCGGTACGGCTCGCCCGGCGCGAGGGCCTGGCCATCGGCATCCGCTCCGGCGGACACAGCTGGGTGGGCAACGGAGTGCGGGACGGCGGCATGCTGCTCGACCTCTCGCGACTCCAGGACGTCCGGGTCGACCCCCTGACGGGGATCGCCGCCGTGCAGCCCGCGGCCAAGGGCCCGGCCCTGCTCGATCAACTCGTTCCACACGGTCTGTTCTTCCCCACCGGACACGCGCCCACCGTCGGCATCGGCGGTTTCCTCCTGGGCGGCGGCTACGGCTGGAACTCCCGCCGGCTCGGCCCCGCCTGTCTGAGCATCCAGGCGATCGACGTCGTCCTCGCCGACGGCACCCTCGTCCACGCCACCGACGAGACGCACCCCGACCTGATGTGGGCGGCCCGCGGCAGCGGCCCCGGCTTCTTCGGCGTCGTCACCCGCTTCCACCTCGCCCTGCACAACCTGCCCCGCCGCATCCTGCGGACCGTGCACACCTACCCGCTCGACCTGCGCGACGAGGTGCTCGCCTGGACGCACGACACCCTCGAACGGCTCTCGCCGACCGTCGAGTTCTCGGCGAAGGTCGGCTTCGCCCCGGGGCTCGACCGGCAGACGGTCTCCGTCACCGCCACCGCCTTCTGCGAGACGGACGAGAACCCGCTCGCCCCGCTGGAGGAGGCGCCCTTCCGTGAGCGGGCGATCCGGTGGACGGTCGCGCAGGAGACCACCATGGCCGAGCTGTACGACTACGCCGACCGCATGACCCCGCCCGGCATGCGCTGGGCGCTCGACGGGATCTGGACCGACGAGCCGGTCGACAAGCTCCTCGCCGCCGCCCGGCCGCTGTTCGACTCCGTCCCGGACACCACCAGTCATGTGCTGTGGATGCTGTGGAGCGACCACCCGCAGCGCGCGGACGCCTGCTGGTCCAGCCAGGGCAAGGTCTACCTCTCGCCCAACGCGGGCTGGACCGACCCGGCCGAGGACCTCGCCCACGAACGCTGGGCGCACGCACACCTCGCCGACCTCCAACACCTGTCGACGGGACTGCAGTTCTCCGACAACAACCTCGCCGACCGCTTCGACCACGGACTCAGCCCGGCCAACTCCGCACGGCTGGAGGAGATCCGGGCCGCCTACGACCCCGACGGCGTCTTCCGCACCTATATGACCCCTCGGGAATCCACGACCGCCTACGCCGCCGCGGGACTCGCGCGGACCCACTGAAGGAGAGCCGTTCCATGGAAACCTCGAGAAGCCCGCGGCGTCGTGGCCTCGTCGTCCTGTCCGTCCTCGCACTCACCGGATCTCTCACCCTCACCGCCTGCGGCGGGGACTCCACCACCGCGGCCTCGGCCGACGGCAAGGCCGAGATCACCGTCCTGCGCTCCAACGGCGCGATCTTCGAACCCCTCTACATAGCCGAGCAGCAGGGCTACTTCGAGGACGCGGGCCTGGACGTCACCGTCAAGGCCGGCGCCCAGGACACCTCGCAGAACGCGCCGTCCGTCCTCAACGGCGAGGCGCAGTTCGCGATGACGGACAGTTCCGGCTTCCTCAAGGGCGCGGCCCAGGACATGCCCATCCGGATCGTGACGGGCCTGCAGTCGGCGACCACGAGGACCGACCCCACCGACGGACTGCTGGTGAAGAAGGACAGCGCGATCGAGTCCTTCGCCGACCTGGAGGGCAAGACCGTCGGCATCTCCGCGCTCGGCGGCACCATCCAGTTCATCTGCGAGTACCTGGTGCAGAAGGCCGGCGGCGACCCGGCCGAGGTCAAGTTCGTGGCCCTGCCCACGACTTCGCTCACCGACGCCGCCACCTCCGGCAAGACCGACGCGATCTTCTCCTTCGGCCCCTTCTACTTCGCCGGGCTCGACAGCGGACTGCGCTCCATCGGCAACGGCATGAACGACGTGCCCGGCATGGTCCAGGGCCTGCTGTTCTCCAGCGAGAAGTACCTGTCGTCCAACGGCGACACGGCGAAGAAGTTCATCGACGCGGTCGCCAAGGCCATCACCTACGCCAACGCGAACCCCGCGGCCGTCAAGGCGATCGACAAGAAGTACACCCAGGTGCCCGCCGCCTTCATCGACGCGCACGACACCAACCACTACGACAAGAACCTCGACACCACCGTCATGCGCACCGTCATCACCAAGATGCACGAGTTCGACCTGCTCGACAACGAGCCCGAGGACGAGGCTCTCTACTGGGACCAGGCCCCGACCTCGGCCGGGGAGTAGCGATGGCCAAGGTCCGACTGCTGCAACTCGGGGCACTGACCGTCGTGTTGGCGCTGTGGGCGCTGATCGCCGCGGTGGACGTGGTCAGTTCGACCGCGCTCCCGGGGCCGGCGCCCGTGGCCGCCGCGCTCGGCGACCTCCTCGGCAGCGGCGTCTTCTGGCAGGCGGTCGGGGAGACCCTGCGCGGCGCGGTCACCGGGCTGGCCGTGGCGATCGCCGTGGGCGTCCCGGTCGGGCTGGTGACCGGGGTGTACCAGGCGGCCGAGGAGTCGTCCCGGCTGCTCATGGAGATCCTGCGCTCCTTCCCGGTGATCGCCCTGTTGCCGGTGTTCCTGCTGGTCCTCGGCTCCACCCCCGGGATGAAGGCGACCGTCGTCTTCCTCGCCTGCGTCTTCCCGGTCCTGCTCCAGGCCCAGTACGGCGCCCGCAGCGTGACCCCGGCGATCCACGAGACCGTCCACGGCTACCGCATCCCGCGGCGCTTGCGCTTCCGCCGGGTGATCCTGCCTGGCGCGGTGCCCTCGATCATGACCGGACTGCGGCTGGCCGCGACCACCTCCGTCCTGGTCGCCATCGGCGTCGAGGTGCTCACCACGCTCCCCGGCATCGGCCACATGATCATGGAGTCGCAAGCGGGCGGTGCCTCGGCCCGGGCCTACGCCTACATCCTCGTCGCCGGCGGCATCGGCTACTCGATCACCGTGCTGGCGCAGTTCGCCGAACACCGGCTGCTGCGCTGGCGGCCGCCCGTCCACCAGGGAGGGGAGTAGCCGTATGCCGTGGAAAGCGTTCCTGCGCCAACTGTGGCTGCCCGCCCTGGTGTTCGCCGTTCTGCTCGTCGCGACGGCGGGCAGCGCCAGCTTCTACTTCCCGCCGCTCACCGAGGTCCTCGGCACCCTGTGGGACGAACTGCTGCACGGCGGCCTCGTCGAGGACCTGCTGTTCAGCCTGCGCAACATCCTGCTCGGACTGGCCCTCGCCACCGTCGTGGGAACCGGCGCCGGACTCGTCATCGGGGAGATCCGCACCCTGCGGCTGGCCACCGGCCCGCTCCTCGACTTCGCCCGTGCCACCCCCACGGTCGGGTTCGTGCCCGTCATCATCCTCACCCTGGGCATCGGCTCCGGACCCAAGATCTTCCTGATCTTCCTGGGCTCGGTGTGGCCGATCCTGCTCAACACCGTCAGCGGCGTACAGGCCATCGGGCCGGCCGTGCACGAGACCGCCCGCGGCTACCGCATCCCCTGGTGGCTCAGGATCCGCCGGGTGATCCTGCCCGGGGCCCTGCCGCAGATCCTCGCCGGCATCCGGGTGGCGCTCTCCATCGCCGTCGTCCTCATGGTCGTCAGCGAGATCTACGGCTCGCCGATCGGCCTCGGGAACTTCATCCTCCAGAGCGGATCCAGCTTCCACGTCGCCGAGACCTGGGCCGGCACCATCCTGATCGGCATTCTCGGATACGGCCTGAGCGTGCTGCTCCTGCTCGTCGAGCACCGCGTCCTGGGCTGGTACCACCAGCGCGCACCCCGGGTGCGTTCCCCGCGGCCGGTCACCACGCCCGGCGCCGAGAGCATCAAGAGCAACGGAGTCGTCGTATGACACGAGGTTCGAGCCTGTACGTCGAGGATCTCTGCATGAGCTTCGGGCAGGGCCCGCAGGAGCACCGGGTGCTCGACGGCCTCACCCTGCGCGTGGAACCCGGCGAGTCGGTGTGCATCGTCGGCCCGTCCGGCGCGGGCAAGACGACTCTCCTGCGCTGTCTCGCCGGACTGTCCCGGCCGACCGGGGGCCGGGTGCGCTACGGCGACCAGGCGCTCACCGAGCCGCACGCCGACATCGCCGTCGTCTCCCAGGACTACCGCGGCTCCCTGCTGCCGTGGCTGCGCGTGTGGGACAACGTGGCCTTCCCGCTCCAGGGCCGGGGCGTGAAGAAGGCCGTGCGCAAGGCGCGGGCGCTGGAGTGCCTGGAGGCGGTCGGCCTCCCGGACGTCGGCGACAAGTACCCCTGGCAGCTCTCCGGAGGCATGCAGCAGCGGGTGGCCATCGCCCGCGGCCTCGCCTACGACGCCCCGGTCCTGTTGATGGACGAGCCGTTCGGGTCGGTCGACGCCCAGTCCCGGTTCGACCTGGAGGACCTGACCCTGCACCTGCGCCGGCAACTCGGCATCACCGTGGTCGTGGTGACGCACGACATCGACGAGGCCGTCTACCTCGGGGACCGCGTCGTCGTCCTCGGCGGGAAGCCGACGGCCGTCCTGGACAACCTCACGATCCCGCTCGGCCCCGACCGCGACCAGCTCACGACGCGGGCCGACCCCCGGTTCGCCGAGCTGCGCACCCGGGTGCTGGCGCTCATCCGCGGAGAGAAGGCGCCCACCCGAGCGACCCGACCGACCCGCCCGCAAGCGGCTCGCCAGTGACGGCCAGGTTCGACCACGTAGGCATCTCCGTCCCCGATCTCGAGGCCGCCGTCACCTGGTACCGCGAGGCGCTGCACCTCACCGAGGAGCATGCGTTCGCCGTGCCCGGCACCGATCTGCGCGGTGTGATGCTGCGTCATGTCGGCGGCCACCGAATCGAGTTGCTGCATCGCCCGGACGCCGCGCCGGGCCCGGTCGCCGACGGTCCGTTGGCGGCGGCCGGCATCCTCGGCTACGGCCACCTCTGCCTCGCCTTCGACACGGCCGACGAGGTCGACACCGAGTTCGCCCGGCTGGTCGCCGCGGGCGCGGGCGTGCGGATGAGTCCGCGCGCCGCGCCCAGACCGGGCGCCCGGATGGCCTTCGTGTCCGACCCGTACGGGAACCTCATCGAGCTGATCGACCGGGCCGCTTGAGCGCCTGACGGCCGCTTCCCCTCTTCTTTCCCCGCTTCTTCCCTCTCTCTTCCCTCCCCTCTCGCTGACCGGCGTCCGTCGGTCAGCCCTGCCCGAAAACCCACTGAGAACACTGAGAACAAGGGAGTTCACCGTGACTCGCACCAGCAGGACCGGACCCGACGTCACCTACCGGGCCCGCCCCCGTGCCCTGCTCGTGGCGGTGGCCGCCGCCATGGCCCCGACGCTCGTCGCCCCCGCGAGCGCGCACGCCGCGTCCACGAAGGCCGCGAGGAGGGCCGCCGCGTGCATCGAGGTCGCCTCCGGGGAGACCCTGGAGCTGACCGCGACGACCACCGTGAGCTGCCTCACCATCGAAGAGGGCGGCGTCATCACCGTCCCCGACGGCTACCGCCTCAGCCTCACCGTGAACGGCGTGGAGACCGGCTCCCGGCTCGCCGCACTCACCGACGGCTACGGCGGCGCGGCCACCGCGATCGCCGCCGGCAGCTACACCGGCACCGTCGTCCTGACGGTCGCCGAGGCCACCGACCTCGCCTACGACGACCTCAGCTTCCCCTTCCGGCAGGCGATCTACGTCGACGCCGACGGGGTCGACGAGGCCAAGTCGGTCCCCTCCGACGTGCGCGGCGGCACCGTCACCGACACCGCCGCCTCGGACATCACGCTGCTGTCCGACGGCGAGGCGTTCAACGGCGTCTACGTCACCGGCGGCGGCAGCTACACCCTGACCAACCCGAAGATAGCCTTCGACGGCAACGGCCGCTGCGACTTCATCGGCTACGGAGCCTCCGTCGTCGGCACCGGCACGGGCACCACGCTCGTCCTCGACGGAGCCACCGTCAGCAACGTCGGCGTGGTCCGCACCGCGGTCATCGCCGACGCCGGCGCCAACGTGATCGTCAAGAACTCCACCCTGCACTGCGCCGACGGAGTCGTCCCCGACGAGTACCCCACCGCGGGCACCGGCGACACCCGCTACATGATCACCGTGCCGTGGATGCTGGGCCTGTCCGGCAACGTCCGCACCACCAACCTGCTCGGCGCGAGCACGAAGGCGTCGTTCATCAACTCCTCGATCTCCTCGGAGAAATGGGGCGCCCTCTCCGTCGACGGCGGCAGCTACTGCACCCTCACCGCCATCAACAGCACCATCGCCAACACCGGCGGCCAGGGCTACGGCTCCTACGCCATCGGCAACGTGACCGAGCACTTCCTCGGCTGCACCTTCGACGTCGGCGACTACGCCCTCATCCACTGGGGGGCGTCGGCGCACTACGGCGACAGCACGGCCGCTGCCGTCGCCGCCCTGAACACCTCGCTCGGACTCGGGCTCACCAGTGCCGAGTTGAGCGCGCTGGCGGAGCGGCCGACCGTCGTGAACGCCGGTCGCTTCATGGTGCTGTGGTACGCGGCCGGGTCCGTCGCCATCGACGGCGGCACCGAGGTCAACACGGGCGAGACCGTCTTCATGTGCAAGGCGGTCGCCGGCTCGGTCACCGTGGACGGCTCCCAGGGCGCCACGATCAACCCCGGCAACGGGATCGTCTTCCAGCTCATGGACACCGACCGGCCGAGCAGCGTCTCGGTGTCGGGCAAGGCATGGAAGACGGAGACGACCGGCACGTACACCGAGCCCACCGGGTCCCCGACCAAGTCGTCGAGCTGGGTCACCACCAGCGGTCAGTCCACCGACGCGAAGGGCTCCTTCACGGACATCGAGCTGACGGGAGACTTCTACAACTCCGTGTGGGGCGGCGGCAACGCGAGCCTCCAGGGCCAGAACCTGAACCTCACGTTCACCCGGTCGACCGTCGCGGGCGTCATCTCGGCGAGCACGGCCAAGCACAGCGTGTCCACGATCACCTCGGCCCGGTACCGGCAGATCAGCGAGGTCACCAACACCCCGAGCGCGGTCGTCAACAACGGCGTCCTCGTGACACTGGGCGCCGGCTCCACCTGGACGGTCACCGGCACGTCCCACCTGAGCGCCCTCACCCTGGCGTCGACCGCCGCGGTGACGGCCCCGTCCGGCAGGACGGTGACCCTGACGGTCAACGGCACGACCACAGCGATCCAGGCGGGCACCACCTACACCGGAGCCCTCACCCTGACCGTCGCGTAGCCGAAGCAGCCACAGAAAGAACCGGCCCCCGGGATGCGAACCATCTCCCCGGGGGCCGGCGTCTGTGGGGGAACCTGTGGCGGGCGGTCGCGCAATCCATCAGGGGCGCGGGGAACTGCGCGACCGGCCACAACGGACCGGAACGTCTACGACGGCCCAAGCCGGCGCAGCGCTACGCGCCGAGCATGTTGTAGCCGCCGTCCGCCACCAGGAACCCGCCCGTGATGTGGTTCGCGTCCTCCGTGGCGAGGAACAGGGCGGCTCCCGCGAGTTCCTCCGGTCCCGGGATGCGTCCCATGGGCGTCGCCGCCCGCAGTGCGTCCCCGCGCCCGCCCTGCCAGTCCGCACGGCCCAGCGTGGCCTCGGTCTCGATGAACCCCGGCGCGAACACGTTCACCCGCACCACCGGCGCGAAGGCGTGCGCGTACGACTTGGTCAGCCCGATGATTCCGTACTTGGCCGCCGCGTACTGCGGCGCGCGCGCACTGCCCCGTACGACGACGGTGGAGCCGATGTTGACGATGGCGCCCCCGCGGTCCTGCTCCAGCATCCGCGCCCCGAACTCGTGCGTGCACAGCAGGGTGCCCTTGATGTCGACGGCGAGGACGTGGTCGACGGAACTCTCGGTGAGGTCCCGCCACGACATCTGCTCGCGGGCCACGTCGCCGACGTTGTTCACCGCCACGTCGAGCCGGCCGAAGTGCCCCCACACCTCGTCGGCGAGGCGCTTGATCTGGTCGTGCTCGGCGATGTCGGCCCGGACGACGAAGGCCTTGCGGCCGAGCGCCGTCACCCGCTCCGCCGTCGCCTCCGCGCCCGCGCGCGAGCTGCGGTAGTGGACGGCGACGTCGGCGCCCTCCTGCGCGGCGCGGACGGCGATCTCGGCGCCGAATCCGGTGCCCGCACCGGTGACGAGGACGGTCTTGCCGGCGAATCGCTCGGGGACGGGGTGCATACGTTCTCCGTTCGTGAAGTCTCGTTACGGACAAGGGCGTTCATGCGCGTGCGTTCATGCGCGTGCGTTCATGCGAATGCGGTCATACGAGGGTCCGACCGCCGTCGGCGTACAGCACCTGGCCGGTGACGAACGCGGACTCGGCGGACGCGAGGAAGAGAACGGGCCCGGTCAGGTCCTCGGGCCGGCCGAGGCGGCCGGCGGGCACCAGCGACTCCAGCGACGCGCGCATGCCGGGCTTCGCCAGGTAGTCCCGGGTGAGTTCGGTCTCGGTGTAGCCGGGCGCGACCGCGTTGACCGTGACCCCGGCGGCCGCCCACTCGCGCGCCATCACCCGCATCAGCTGGTTCACGCCGCCCTTGGTCGCCGCGTACGGCGCGTGCTCCTTGTGGGCGAGCAGACCGGAGACGGAGGACAGGTACACGACGCGCCCGCAGCCGTTCGGCACCATCACCGCGCCTGCGGCCCGGCCCAGCCAGAACGCGCTGGAGAGGTTGACGGCGACCAGCCGCTCCCACACCTCGTCCGGCGTCTCCAGGACCGGTCTGCGGTCGTTGACGCCGACCGCGTGCACGAACACGTCCAGCCCGCCGAGGAGTTCGACCGCCTCGCCCACCGCGGCCCGGCAGGCCCCGGCCGAGGTGAGGTCGGCCGCGATGCCGTGCACACCGTCCTGGGCGATGGCGTCGAGCCGGTCCTTGTCCACGTCGAGCACGACCACCGCCGCGCCCGCCCCGGCGAGCGCCCGGGCCACCGCTGTGCCGATCCCGCCGGCTCCGGCGACGAGGGCACGGGTACCGGCGAAGTCCCATGTTGTCCGCATGTCCGGACCGTAAGCCACTCCTGTGTTTTGTGTCCACACTTGGCACACCTCTTGACGCTCACAGGCGCGATTGGCAGGGTGAGTGTCGACAGTTAAGGAGGTTCTGATGAAACTGGTGACGTTCGACGCGGGCCCGGAGGACGGACTGGTGGGGCGGCTCGACGGCGACACCGTCGTGGGGCTGGGCGTGCCCTCCACCCGCGTGTTCTTCGAACGCGAGGGCCAAGTCGGCGAGACGGGACGGACGTTCGCACTGGCCGACGTCCGGCTGCGGGCGCCGATCACGCCCAAGAAGTTCTTCCACACGGCCGGCAACTTCCGCGAACACCACGAGGACCTGGTGCGCGTGGACTGGTCCCACCCCGTGAACAAAGGCATCGTGTTCTTCCAGAACGTGGACGCGATCATCGGCCCCGACGAGCCGATCGTGTACCCGGCGAACCTCACCCGGGAACTGGACTACGAACTCGAACTCGCCGTCGTCATCGGCAAACCGGGCCGCTTCTTCTCCGCCGAGCAGGCCGCCGAGCACATCGCCGGCTATCTGGTCTTCAACGACATCACCGCCCGGGACATCCAGCGCAGGGAGATGGAGTCCGGGGTCTTCTCCTTCTCCAAGGCCATCGAGACGTTCTGCCCGATCGGCCCGTACATCGTCACCGCCGACGAGATCGACGATCCGCACGACCTCGACATGGAGCTACGGGTCAACGGCGACGTCCGCCAGAAGTCCAACACCGCCCGGATGTCGGTGTCCATCCCCCAACTGGTGGCCTACCACTCGCCGCAGGTCTACAGCGCGGGCGACCTCGTCACCACCGGCACCGTCGCCGGCGTCGCCGCGAGCACCGAGGACCCGTTCGCCAACTACCTCAAGCCCGGGGACGTCGTGGAGGCCGAGATCGAGGGCCTGGGCGTCCTGCGCAACCAGGTCGTCTCCTGGCGCGACGCGCACGGCACCGAAGAGCCGCCCGCCGGGCTCTGGGTGTGAGGCGATGAGGATCGCACAACTGGCCGGACAGCCGGTCCTGTTGACTCGGTACGGCGCTGTCGACGTCCCCGCCGAGTACGCCGAGGACCTCTTCCTCCACTGGGACGACCTGCGCGACTGGTCCAGGGACGCCACCGGGGGGCGTCCCTACGACGAGGCCGAACTGGAAGCGCCCGTCCCCGCTCCCCGCCAGATCTTCGCCGTCGCCCTCAACTACCGCCCCCACACCGCGGAGGCGGGGTACCAGGAGCCCGAAGCGCCGCTGGTGTTCACCAAGTTCCCGACCTGTCTCACCGGCCCGCACACGACCGTGGAGCTTCCGGACGGCCATGTCGACTGGGAACTCGAACTGGTCGCCGTCATCGGCCGCGAGGCCCGCCGGGTGCGGGTGGAGAAGGGCTGGGAGCCGGTCGTGGCGCTCACCGTCGGCCAGGACCTGTCCGAGCGGATCGCCCAACTGGCGGGCCGCCCCGCCCAGTTCTCGCTCGCCAAGTCGCACCCCGGGTTCGGCCCGGTGGGCCCCGCGCTGGTCAGCCTCGACGAGATCGACGAGAGCGGCGACCGCGACGACCTGGAACTGACCTGTGAACTCAACGGCGAGCGGGTCCAGCACGACCGCACGTCCGGCATGATCTTCCCGATTCCCGAACTGGTCGCGTATCTCAGCGAGTTCTGCACCCTGCTGCCCGGCGACCTCATCTTCACCGGGACCCCGGCCGGCGTCGGCAACCGCCGGTCCCCGCAGCGCTTCCTGACCCCCGACGACGAACTCGTCAGCCGCATCGGGGGAGTCGGCGAGATGCGGCACCGCTTCCGGAGGACGACGCCATGACCCGCACGCTCTTCACCGACCTCCAGGTCTTCGACGGCACCGGGAAAGACCCCTTTCCGGCCGAGGTGCTCGTCGAGGGAAACCGCATCACGGCGGTGGCCGACCGCGTCCCGCGCGACCTGCGGACCGAGGCCCGGGTGATCGACGGCGGCGGCGGCACCCTGCTCCCCGGACTCGTCGACGCCCACGCCCACCTCGGCTTCGGCTCCACCGTCGAGCACCGCTCGCCGCGCCGCGACGAGCCCGCGGAGGAGAAGGCGCTGCTCGTGGCGCACGCCGGACGCGTGCTGCTCGACCACGGCATCACCAGCGCCTACTCCGGCGGCAACCGGCTCCCGCGCACGGAGATCGCCGCCCGCAAGGCCTTCGCCGAGGGCTGGATGCCCGGACCGCGGCTGAAGGCCGCCTCCTGGGAGGGCAGCGCGGGCATGGTCGAACCCGGCGTCTACGACTTCCCGGGTGTCGACGGGCGGGCCTCGGACCCCTGCTCGGTGGCCCGGTTCGTCACCGACATGGCCCAAGTCGGCGTCGACATCGTGAAGTTGTCGCTGTCCGGGGAGAGCGCCGTCGTCCAAGGAACGTCCCGGATCGTGCAGTTCACCGGGGAGGAGGTCGCCGCCGCGGCCAAGGCCGCGGAGGAGCACGGCGTCTGGCTCACCGCGCACGCGCACGCCGCCGAGTCGATCAAGACGGCCGTGCGACACGGCATCCGCGCCGTCTACCACTGCACCTTCGCCGACGAGGAGGCCCTCGACCTCCTCGAAGCGGCCCGCGACCGCGTCTTCGTCGCCCCGACCCCGGGCATCATCCACGCCAACCTGCACGAGGCCGGCACCGAACCCGAGCCGGGCATGGAGGTCGAGGCCACCGCCGAGGCCGTGCGTGCGGTCGTGCCCGAGCTGGTCCGGCGCGGCGTACGCGTCGTCCCGGGCGGCGACTACGGTTTCGCGTGGAACCCGGTCGGCCGCAACCTCCGCGACCTCGAACTGTTCGTCGACTGGTTCGGCTTCACCCCCGCCGAGGCACTGCGCGCGGCGACCTGCCACGGCGGCCAGATCATGGGCATGGAGCACGAACTCGGCCTGATCCGGCCGGGGTTCCTCGCCGACCTCGTCCTCGTCGACGGCGACCCCCTGGAGGAGATCGGCATCCTCCAGGACCGCGACCGACTCGCGGTGATCATGAAGGACGGCAAGCTGCACAAGGCCCGCAAGCCGCACAGGGCCCGCGGATGATCCGGGCCCGTACGCCCGCCGGGCGGCTCCTGGGGGAGTGGGACAAGGGCGTGGCGGTGTTCCGGGGCATCCCGTTCGCCGAGCCCCCCGTCGGCCCGCTGCGCTGGCGCCCGCCCCGGCCCGCCGCCCGCTGGGACGGAGACCGGCGCGCGTACGACTACGGGCCCGCGCCGCTCCAGCCGCAGCCGCCCCGCGACTCGATCATGTTCCACACCAACTTCGCCGACCGGCGGGCGCTGGTGACGAGCGAGGACTGCCTCTACCTCAACGTGTGGACACCCGACCCCGCACCCGCCGCCGGGCTGCCGGTCATGGTCTGGCTCCACGGCGGCGGCAACCGCTACGGCCACGGCGGCCAGGAGATCCACGACGGGCGCGCGACGGCCCGCCGGGGGCTCGTCGTCGTGACCCTGAACCATCGGCTCGGCGCGCTCGGCTTCCTCGCCCACCCCGAACTGGCCGCCGAGGACGACCTCGGGGCGTCCGGGAACTACGGGCTGCTGGACGTCGTCGCCGCCCTGGACTGGGTGCGGGAGAGCATCGCGGCCTTCGGCGGCGACCCCGGCCGGGTGACCCTCGCCGGCAACTCCGCCGGGGCCGCCCACATCTGCCACCTCATGGCCTCGGGGGCCGCCCGGCCCCTCTTCCGGGCGGCCCTCGGGCAGAGCGCCTCCGGCATCGGACGCGCCGAGGGGCCGCTCGCCGACCAGTTCGCCGCCCAGAAACAGGGGCTGCGCTGGGCGGCTGGCTTCGGCGACCGGGGCATCGACGCGCTGCGGCGGCTCGACGGCACGGAACTCGTGCTCCGAGGCCACTTCGGACCCGTCGTCGACGGGCGGCTGCTGACCGAGCCGAGCGACGACGTCTTCGCCGCCGGCCGCCAGCACGCCGTACCGCTGCTGGTCGGCTCCAACCTCGACGAGGGCTCGGTCTACGCGACCCCGGACGCCCTGCGCAGCCTCCCGGTGGAACCCGGCGCCGACGAGCTGTATCCCGTACGGGACCTGGCGGAAGCCCGGCGCACGGCACGGCTGTTCACCGGGGAGAGCCGATTCGCCTACCCGGTGTGGCGGTGGGCCGTCGCCCACGCGCAGACGGCGCCGACCCGGCTGTACCGCTTCGCCCGGACGCCCCCGCTGCCGCGCGGCCTGGACCTGGCTCCACCGCGCGACGGACTGCCGGGATACGGCGTCCACCACACCGCCGAACTGCCCTACGCCCTCGACAACCTGGACTGCCGGCCCTGGCCCTGGACCGAGTCCGACCGCGAGCTGGCCCGCACCATGGCGGACGCCTGGGCCCGCTTCGTGGAGACGGGCGACCCGAACGGCGGCACGCTGCCGGTGTGGCCGGCCTTCACCGGCACCGAGACGATGGAGTTCGGCAACCCGGAACTCGGGGACTGCGCGCAAGCGGCCACCGTCGAACGCCTCGACGCGATGCGGCTGTTGGACCGCTGCCCCCGACCCCTCTGACTCCCCACGAGAGGACCCCTGAGTGGCAAGACTCCCCGAGACCGAAGGCGCCGGCGAGATCGCTCACCGCATCCGCGAACGCCGAGGCGGCGCACTGCGCCCGCTCGACGGCATGCTGCTGCACAGCCCACAGCTCGCCGACGGCTGGAACACCCTGCTGGGCGCGATCCGAGGGCGCATGGAACTCCCCGCGGACATCCGGGAGTTGGTGATCCTGCGGATCGCCGTGCTCAACCGTGCCCCGTACGAGTGGACGGCACACGAGCCGGAGGCGCGAAAGGCCGGCCTGGACGACACCGACCTGGTCGAAGTACGCCGTGCGAAACCGGAGTTCGACGGGCGCCGTCGGCGGGTCATCGCCTACACCGACGCGATGACCCGCGACATTCACGTCCCGGACGACGTGTTCGATGCCCTCCGCGCCCATTTCACCGACGCCGAACTCGTCGAACTGACGGCGACCGTGGCCGCGTACAACATGGTGTCCCGCTTCCTGGTCGCGCTCGACGTCTAGGGGTCTTCTGATGGATCTCCGTGGGAGAAGGAGCGGCGTTCGGTGCGGCGAGAGTGCGTGCCGGGCGTCGCGACGCCGCGGAGATCCATCAGAAGCCAGCCCCCTAGGGCCCTAGGAACGTCGGCCGCGCTGCCGCCGGACGAAGTCGACGAGCAGTCGGTTCCACGAGGTCGGCTGCTCCCAGTGCGGGTTGTGACCCGCCTCGCGGACGACATGCGTCTGCACGTCCCGCAGATGACCGGCGTTGAGGCGCATGACGGACGGCGGGCTGTAGAGGTCGGCGTCGCCGGTGATGAGCTGGACGGGCAGGGCGAGGGTCTCCATGGCCGCCCAGGTGATCGTGTGCGCGAGGGACTGCGGGAAGGCGTCGGCGGTCCGGGCCCGGTCGTGGATCTCCAGCCAGGCCGCCACCCCGTCCCGGTCGCCGCCCCGGTACGAGGGGCCGAGCTCCTTGAAGTCGACGGGCAGGTCGCCGAAGGGGTCGGGCTGGAGCGCCGCGGTCAGCTCGGCGTACTCCGCGTCCTGGACGCCCATGATGCTGCCGGAGACGGTGAGACTGCGCAGCCGGTCCCCGTACGACAGGGCGTAGTCGAGCGCCACGGGTCCGCCCGCCGCCGCACCGCAGAGGTGGAAGGTCTCCAGGCCCAGGTGGTCGGCGAGCGTGTTCAGGTCGCCGGAGGCGGTGTCGGCCTCCGACCTGACGCCCGCCACCGAGTTGTACGCGCCCCGCCGTGAGTAGGCCACGACGCGGAGCCCCGTCGCGGCCAGCACCGGCTGCTGGTAGGGCCAGCTCTCGCCGCTCCCCGAGCCGGGATGCAGCAGGACCACGGCCTCCCCGGCGCCGCCGGTGTCCCAGCACCACAGGCTGCCGCCCCCGGACACCGGCACCTGATACTCGGTCACCGGCGCCTGCGCGGGCACCGGCACCGGCTCCCACGGCTCCCCGGCGGACGCGTCCCCGGCCTCGGCCGTACCCTGGGCGACACCGGTCGCCGCGACCGCGGCCAGCGCGCCTCCCACCACGGAGCGTCTGGTGAGAGCGGACGAGACGGGCGGGGCGGACGAGACGGGCGGGGCGGCAGAGCCGGACGGGCGGAGCGGGTTCGTGCGGACTCGCTTCATGATTCCTCGCTTCTTCGGTGAGATTCCGGTGAGATTCCGGCGGGTTCTCCGGCGCGCTTCTCCAGTGACTGATGCTCTCTGTCGACAGGACGCAGTCGATCGCGGGGGATCTCCGCTGTCGCCCGCCGTCGGGTGAGATAGTGTCGACACCGTTGTATTGGCTGTGAGCTCGGACAGGCAGGGAGAAGTGCCGCATGACCGATCAGGACACGCATCTCGTGCTGGAGCGCCTCCTGCGGTTGCGGGACCGGCGTGAGCCGCTGGTCGCGCAGATCGCCGAGTGGGTCGGCGCGGGCATCATCGAGGGCCGGCTGGAACCGGGTCAGGACCTCAACAGCGTGGATCTGTCACGCCGGTTCGACACCAGCCGTACGCCCGTCCGCGAAGCGCTGATGCTCCTCGAACAGGAGGGGCTGGTCGAGATGAAGGCGCGCCGCCGGCCCAGGGTCGCCGCGCCGTCCCCGCAGGACATCCGGGACATCTACCAGGTCCGCAAGCGCCTCCTGTCGATGCTCGCGGCCCTGCTGGTGGAGCGGGCCGACGACGAGGAACTCGCCGAGCTGCGCACCCGCGTCGAGCGGATGCGGGAACTGGCCGACGCCGGTGACGTGGACGCCTACTTCTGGAACCACGTGCTGCTCCAGGAGCGGATGACCGAGATCGTCGGCAACGCCACCCTGAAGCAGATCCTGGACTCCCTCGCCCTGCGCACGCTGATGCTGCGGCACCTGAGTCTGACCCGGGCCGGGCGCCTGGCCCACAGCATCGACGACCAGGAACGGCTGCTCCAGGCCTGCGAGGAGCGTGACGAGGAGCTGGCCTCCGCGCTGATCGCGGGGGCGACGGTGCGCGCGCAACGGGCGGTGGAGGAGCAGTTGGAGCAGGACGACGCGGCCCGCGGCCGCAAGCCCGTCCGCAGGCACAGAGCGGCTTCGTAGCAACCCGCCGGACGGCCCTGCCGGGCCCCCTGGGCGGCTCACTCGGCCAGCACTCCGCCGTCGACGGGGAAGTTGCCGCCCGTCACCCACGCCGACTCGTCCGAGGCCAGATACACCGCGCACCAGGCGATGTCCTCCGGCGTCCCGACCCGGCCCAGCGGGATCCGGGCCAGCAGCGCGTCGCGGGCGGCGCCGTCGTGGGCGCCGGCGGACTCGGTCGCGGGCGTGCGCACCATGCCGGGCGAGATCGTGTTGGCGCGGATGCCCGACGGGCCTCCCTCGACGGCCAGTTGACGGGTCAGCCCGAGAACGGCCGCCTTGCCCGCGCAGTGCGCGACCATCCCGAAGTTCCCGCTGCCCCGGAAGGCGTTCACCGAGGCGAAGTTGACGATCGATCCGCCCCCGGAGGCCTCCAGGTGCGGCCACGCGGCCTGTACCGGCAGGAAGACCACGTCCACCTCGCCGCGCAGGGTGGGCGACCACTGCGCGCCGAAGTCCATCGCGGCGGCCGTGGCCATGTGCGGGGCGATGGCCCCCGCCGTCACCAGGACGTCGATCCGGCCGTGCCGCGTCACCGCCTCCTCCGCGAAGCGACGGGCGTCGGCGGGGACGGTCATGTCGAGCGGCGCGAGCACCTCGACGGCCAGCCCCCGGTCCGCGGCCGCCTTGCGCGTGCGTATCGCGGACGCGGTGTCGAGATCGCAGCCGATGACGGTCGCGCCCTGCTCGGCGAAGAGCAGCGCACAGCCCTGGCCGATCCCGGCGCCCGCGCCGGTCACGAGAGCGACTTTCCCCGAGAGCCTGCCGGTCACGTGGACCCCCTTCAGGAGGAGTTCATGGCGGTCGTACGAGACCGCGGCACGGCTCGCCCCTCCTTCCTAGTGTCGACACTATGGGTCCGTCAAGGGGCGTGAAGCTCCGGATGGTCATTTCTGTCGACAGTTATCGGCGAGGCGGAGCGAGGCGAGGCGGGGCGAGGCGGGGCGAGGCGGGTCCAGGTCGTCTAGGCCCGTACTTCGCGGGTCGTTGATTCGTATGGTGTGACCGGTCCGGGGGTGTCCTCGGGCCGGGGTGTGGCGTTGGGTGGGGTGTGTCGA
>NZ_JBFAKW010000127.1:0-27190 GCF_040655955.1 Streptomyces sp. NPDC050263
CACCCGGACAGAGTGCCGGACACGCGCCGCCCGGCACAGCACCCGGACGACGCGTCACATCACAACAGGGCAAACATTCCCTGCTACGGCACTAGCTTGCCGTGCATGACGAAGACGACGCCCCCGGCGGCCCCCGTGCTCGGCGCCCGCGCCCTCAACCGTGCCACCCTCGACCGGCAGCTGCTGCTGCGCCCCTCCGCGCTGTCGGCCGAGGCCGCCGTCGAGCACCTGCTCGGGTTGCAGGCGCAGAACGTCAAGCCGCCCTACTATGCGCTCGCCGCCCGCCTCGACGGTTTCGTCCCCGAGACGCTGTCGACGTCGATGGCCGAGCGCTCGGTCGTCCGTATCGTCACGATGCGTTCCACCATCCACACCCACACCGCCGCCGACTGCCTCACCCTGCGGCCGCTCGTCCAGCCCGCCCGCGACCGTGAGTTGACGTATTTCAGGAAGGGGCTCGTCGGCGTCGACCTCGACCGGCTCGCCGCCCTCGCCCGCGACCTCGTCGAGGACGGGCCGCGCACCATGAAGCAGCTGCGCGAGGCGCTCTCCGCCGAGTGGCCCGAGGCCGACCCGCAGTCCCTCGCCGTCGCCGCGCGCTGCCGGCTCCCCCTCGTCCAGGTCACCCCGCGCGGACTGTGGGGCAGGAGCGGGCAGGTCGCGCTCACCACCGCCGAGCACTGGCTCGGCCGGCCCACGGAGCCCGCCCCGACGGCCGACTCCGTCGTCCTGCGCTATCTGGCCGCCTTCGGGCCGGCCTCCGTCAAGGACATGCAGACCTGGGCCGGCCTGACCCGGCTGCGCGAGGCCTTCGAACGGCTGCGCCCGCGGTTGCTCACCTTCCGCGACGAGCGGGGCGTCGAGCTCTTCGACCTCCCCGACGCCCCGCGCCCGGACCCCGAGACCCCGGCGCCGCCCCGCTTCCTCCCCGAGTTCGACAACCTGCTGCTCTCCCACGCCGACCGCACCCGTGTCGTCCCGCCCGAGTACTGGGGCCGCTCCTGGCAGGGCAACCAGGCCTACTGCACCTTCCTGGTCGACGGCCTGCTGGCGGGCGTCTGGAGACTGGAGCCGGACGCGCTCGTCGTCGAGCCGTTCGGCGACCTCACCGGGGTCCAGCGGGCGGACGTCATGGCGGAGGGCGAGCGGATGCTGGCCGTCATGCACCCGCAGCAGAGCCACGACATCCGCTTCGGCACGGTCCTGCGTTGAGCCCGCACGCGACAAACCCCCACCGGGGACCGGTGAGGGCTTGGAGAGGGGGCGCTGCGGGCCGCTCGTGGAGGCTCGCAGCGCCCCCTGGTCGTTCCCTGAGGGGTGCTCAGGAGTTCTCGCGGGTCACGCGGTCGACTCGGTGACTACGAGTTGACCTGCGTGGTGACCAGGCTGGAGAAGGTGGTCAGCCGGGTGTACACACCCGGGTAACCGGCCTCCGCGCAGCCCTCGCCCCAAGAAGTGATCCCTGCCAGGACGCCCCCGATGAGCAGGGGACCGCCGCTGTCGCCCTGGCAGGTGTCTACGCCGCCGGATGAGTATCCGGCGCAAACCATGTCGGTCTGGACGAAGTCCGAACCGTAGGAGCTCGCGCAGCTGGAGTCGGACACGATCGGGACGGTCGCGGTCCGCAGCTGGTTGGAGGAGCTGCCGTTCTCCGAGGTGGTGCCCCAGCCCAGGACGCGGGCGGTGGTGCCGGCCGCGTACACGCTGGTCTGGGACGAGGAGACGTACGACGCCGTGGTGTACGGCATCGACGTCGACAGGGTCAGGACGGCCACGTCGTCGCCGTTGGTGGCGTCCGTGTAGGACGGGTTGATCCAGATCTTGCTCACCCGGCTGACCGTGCCGTTGGTGCCGTTGAGGTAGGTGCGCCCACCGACGACGCGCACACTGCTCGTGGTCTCGCCGACCATACAGTGGGCGGCCGTGACCACCTTGGTCGCCGAGACCAGGGTGCCGCCGCAGAACTGGTTCTGCGAGGCGTCCGTGATCTGCATCATGAACGGGTAGGTCGTGGTCGTGGTCGTCGTGCCGCCGACGATCGGCTGGGGCGCTGCGACAGCGGTGGGGGCGCTGAGCAGTGCGGTCGCTGCCGCGGCGGCGGTCGCCGCGAGGACGGCGGCGGTCTTCTTCACGCGGTTGAGCCCGAACATGGATCTCCTCGGTGGGGATGGCCGGTGGGGGGTCGCGCGGGTGTGGGGGGAGTGCACGGGGGTCGCGGGACCGACCCCCGTGTGCCCGGGCGAGCGGCACGTCCCTTACGCTAGGACCCGGCGCCCGCACCTCCCAATGAGGGAACCCCCTAGGGGAGTTGGGGCAGGGAAAACCCTCGGTCGTCCCAGGGAACGCACAGCCGCCGCCGAACGTCCTCTCAGTGAAGCCGCCGCGCGGGGCGGGTCGCCCCCCTAAGTACAGGTAGCCCGTGAGCGGCAGTTAACCCGCGGATTCCTCACTTCGCGTGACGCCCCGCCGCCAGTCGGACGATGTCCACCCGCGAGCGGATCCCCAGCTTGCGGTAGACCCGGGTCAGGGTCGCCTCGACCGTCTTGACGCTGATGAACAGCCGCGCGGCGATCTCCCGGTTGGTCGCGCCCTCCATCACGAGCGCGGCGACCTGACGCTCCATCGAGGCCAGCCCCTCCAGCGCGTCGGACGGCAGCGTCTGCTGGGGCACGGCCGCAGCCGTCTCCGGCGCGCCCTCCGCGGCGGCCAGCTCCACCTGACGCAGCCAGGGCAGCGCCCGGCACCGCCGGAACAGCCGCGCCGCCTCGTCGTACGAGGTCGGCCCCGGCCCGGGTCCCGGCTGCCGGGTGCGCAGCCGGGCCTGCGCGAACGCCGCCCGCGCCTCCTCCAGGCCGTATCCCAGCTTGGCGAGCCGGTCCTGAACGGACGTCAGCCGGGACAGCGCCGCCTCGTGGTCGCCGAGCGCCGCCCGCACCATCGCCTCCGACCGGTCCAGCACGGCCAGCACGCTCTCCCGGCCGAGCCTGAGCGCGTGCTCGCGGGTCACGTCGATGACGTCCTGCGCCTCGCCCGCCTCACCGACCCGGACCAGCGCCTCGGCGAGGTCGCCGTGCCAGCGGCCCCGCGCGGGGTCGGTGATGCCCAGGCCCTGCTCCAGCTCCCGCACCCGGCGCAGCGAGCCGACCGCGCCCGCCGCGTCGCCGGCCACCAGCTGGGCGTGGCCCAGGGCGGCCAGGGCGCGGGAGACGTACATCTGGTCGCCGTCCTCCTCGGCGTGCTCCGCCGCCTCCCGGGCCAGCGCCAGCGCCCGGTCCACGTCACCGCCGGAGGCCTCGGCGAGGGAGGCGAGCATCGCGGAGGCGCCCAGGCCGATCCCGGAGTCACGGGCCAGCCGGAGGCTCTCGCGGGCCAGGTCGAGGGCGCGCCCGCAGTGCCCGGAGCGCAGTTCGGTCTCCGCCAGGAAGCGCTGGAAGTGCACCTCGCTCTCGACCATGCCGCGCCGGCGCACCTCGCGCAGCAGCGCGGTGATGGTCGACCGGGCCTCGGACAGCTGGTCGCTCATCAGCAGCCAGCGGAACCCGGCGGCGCCGACGCCGTTGTGATGACATGCCACATACGGGTCCTGAGGCTCCTTCAGAGCCCGCTTGATGGTCGCGGGGGCGTTCGGATGGCCCATCAGGGTCTCGGTGGACGACTGGAAGGACAGCGCCATCAGCTCGGTGCGCCGGTCGCCGCCGCGCGCGGCCAGCTCCGCCGTGTGCGCGGCCTCCTGCCGGGCCTCGGCGAAGTCGCCCTCGACGATCAGCTTGCGCCAGGCCAGCCGGTAGTGGACCAGGGCGAGCAGCCGCGGGTCGTCGCCGGCGTCGGCGAGGGCCTGCGGGAAGACGGCGTCGACCTCGCCGAGGGACTGTCCGGCGGCCTCGATCACCACCTCCCAGGCCCGGATCCGCTCGGCGGGCACCGTCGCCCGGGTCAGCACCTCACGCGCGATCTCCCGGGCGAGGTCGACCTCGCCCGCGGTGATCGCGTCCTCGGCCGCCTGGAGCCTTCGGTCGTCGGGGGCGGGGGAGCCGTCCGGCGGGGTGTGGCGGGCGGCGAGCAGTCCGAGCGAGGCGGCGACCGAGGGCGCGCCCCGGTCGCGGGCCAGCGCGGCGGCTTCGGCGAGCCGGGCGGCCACCTCCGGGTCGGTGCCGGTGGTGGCCAGCGCGAGGTTGCGGGCCCGCTCGATGGGGTCGGAGGCGGCGGTGGACAGCGCGGCGTGCGCGGCCCGGCGCTCCTGCGCGGGCGCCTCCGCGTAGAGCGCGGCAGAGATCAGCGGATGCGCGAACCGGACGGCCGGACCCTCGGGCTCCGTCGTCAGCAGCCCGAGCGCCGCGGCCTGCGCGGTCTCCGCCTCGGCGTTCTCACGGCCGGCCGCGTGCAGCAGGGCCAGCGTGGGACGGGCGCCCGCGCTGGCCACGAGCAGGGTGCGGCGGGCGTCGTCGGAGAGCATGTCGAGCCGGCTGAGCACCAGGGCACGCAGCGAGGTCGGCACCGGCAGGGGCTCGCCGGGGCGGGGCGGGGTCGGGTTCTCGCCCAGGGCGCGGCCCAACTCCAGCGCGAACAGGGGGTTGCCGCCGCTGGTGCGGTGGATCTCCCGCACGGTCGAGCGGGGCAGTGCGGTGTAGCCGCGGTGGTCGAGCAGCGCGGAGACCTGTGCGCGGGAGAGCGGACTCAGGCGGACGGCGAGGGTGTCGGGCGGGGACGCGCGTAGATGCCGGTCGTACTCCTGCCCCTCCGTCCGTACCGCGCACAGCAGTTGGACGCGGGTGTCGCCGAGGCGGCGGGCGGCGAAGCCGAGGAGCTCGGCGCTGGCCGAGTCCAGCCACTGCATGTCGTCGGCGACGAGCAGGACGGGGCCCGAGGCCGCGAGCGCACGCAGGGCGGAGAGCACGGCCAGCCGCAGGGCGAGACCGTCGCGTTGCAGAGTCGATTCTCCGCGGCCGGTGAGCGCCGACTCCAGGGCCGTGCGCTGGGCGGCCGGCAACTTGTCCGAGATCTCGTCCAACACGAGGCCGAAGAGGTCGGCCAGGGCCAGGAAGGGGAGGTGGGATTCGGACTCGGTCGCGGAGCAGCGCAGCACGGTGCGCGCCGCGTCGCCGTAATCCGCGGCCAATGCCCGCAGCACGGTCGACTTTCCTATTCCGGCGGGGCCGTGCAGCAGCACACTGCCGCCGCGGGTCAACTGGTCACGGGCGGTCGTGAACAGCTCCTCCCTGCCGATGACCAGGTCGGGGCGGCATCTGGCAGGCTCCTTGAACTCCCGTCGCACGGTCACCGCTCCCCTCCGAGTGTCGTGTCCGGGCCAAATTCTAGGCAAGGACTCTTTGAAATCCGGAGACACGACGTGGTGAGGGATATAACAACATGGCGCATATGTAAATTCATGGCGGCGGCAGGTGAATGGTCGCTTGTCGTGAGGGGCCTCCCTGGCTTGATGTGATCGTTGCTCCCGGCATCCTGCCCGATGCGCGTCACGGGAATGTTGCGCCGTCCACGCGCTACGGCAGCAGACCGGCCCTGCGGGCCGCGACCACCGCCTCTCCCCGCGTGTGCGCGCCCAGTCTGCGCATCGCCGACCTGAGGTAGCCCTTGACCGTCTCCGGACGCAGACCCAGCCGCTCGGCTGCCGCCGCGTTCGTGGCCCCCGCCGCCACGCAGGCCAGCACGTCCAGCTCGCGCGGGGCGAGGTCCAGCGGATGCCCCGGCAGGCCTGGCCGCCCCGGCGGTGCCGCCGGTGCCGGGTGCGCGCGGGGGGTCAGCAGTCCACAGGCGTCGAGGAGTTCGGCGCGCAGGACAGGGTCGGCGATCCGTGGGGCCAGGGCGCGAAGGGCCGCGTGGGCCTCGCGGACCTGCTCCCGGTCGGCCGCCGCACCGGCACCGTCACGGGCGCCTGTCCCGGTGCTGGTGCCGGCACCACTACCGGTGCCGGGCCCGCCGGCCGCCGGTCCGCCGGGCCGGATCGCCGCCAGCAGATCGCGCGCCTCGTCCTGGACCACCAGCGCCTGTTCCACGTCCCGCGCCGCCTGCACGGCCGCGGTCAGCGTGCGGTCGCCCAGCGGCTGCGCCGTCCGCAGCGCGCCGTAGAGCACTCCGCGCACCCGGCGCCGTACCACCACCGGGATCGCCAGCACCGAACGCAGGCCCTCCTCGGCGACGGCCGCGTCGTACTCGTGACTGATCTGCCGGGAGAGCGAGTAGTCGGTCACGGCGCACGGGCGGGCCAGCGCGACCGCCCTGCCGCCGAGGCCGTTGCCCGGGATCACCGCCAGCCCGCGCAGCGCGACCCCGGTCGCGCCGCTGAACTCGCTGATCCGCATCTGCTGCCGCCCCGGCTCCACCAGACCGCCGAACGCGACCGGCAGCCCCGTCGCACGTCGCAGCCGCGCCAGCGCACCGCGAATCTCCGCCGTTCCGGCTGCGTCTGCTGCCACGTTCTCGCCCTTTCCGCGCGGCGTGGTGCCGCACACCCCCGTTCGGGGGTAGTGAGACCTGCATCACGGATTACACGATGTCAGAGAGCCGCCCGGCAATGGTCCGGCACCGAGGAGGACAGATGACGACGGCGACGGAGCGTTTCCGCAGCGCCCGCGACTTCCTGCTGGAACACCGCGAGGACTACACAACCGCTTACGAGCGTTTCGAGTGGCCCCGCGCGGAACGCTTCAACTGGGCCCTCGACTGGTTCGACGCCATCGCCGACGGCAACGAGCGCACCGCCCTGCACATCGTGGAAGAAGACGGTTCCGAAACCCGTCTCACCTTCGCCGATCTGTCCGAGCGCTCCGACCGCGTGGCGAACTGGCTGCGCGGCCGCGGGGTCGCCGCCGAGGACCGGATCCTCGTCATGCTCGGCAACCAGGCCGAGCTGTGGGAGACCGCGCTGGCCGCGATGAAGCTGCGCGCCGTCGTCATCCCGGCGACCCCGCTGCTCGGCCCCGCCGACCTGACCGACCGCGTCGAGCGCGGCCGGGTCCGGCACGTCCTCGCCCGCTCCGCGGACGCGGCCAAGTTCGACGAGGTCCCCGGCGACTACACCCGCATCTCGGTCGGCGGCGCGGCGGCCGGCTGGCAGCCGTACGAGGACGCCTACGCCGCCCCGGCCGGCTTCACGCCCGACGGCCCCACCCTCGCCGACGACCCGCTGATGCTCTACTTCACCTCCGGCACGACCGCCCGCCCCAAGCTGGTGGAGCACACCCACACCTCGTATCCGGTCGGACACCTGGCGACGATGTACTGGATCGGGCTCAAGCCCGGCGACGTGCACCTCAACATCTCCTCGCCCGGCTGGGCCAAGCACGCCTGGTCCAACCTCTTCGCCCCCTGGAACGCCGAAGCAACCGTTTTCATCCACAACTACACGCGCTTCGACCCGGCCCGGCTCATGGCGGAGATGGACCGCGCGGGCGTGACGACGTTCTGCGCCCCGCCCACCGTCTGGCGCATGCTCATCCAGGCAGACCTCACCCAGCTGCGCACCCCTCCCCGCGAGGCGGTGGCCGCGGGCGAGCCCCTCAACCCCGAGGTCATCGAGCAGGTGCGGCGCGCCTGGGGCGTGACCGTCCGGGACGGCTTCGGCCAGACCGAGACGGCCGTGCAGATCGCCAACAGCCCCGGCCAGGAGCTGAAGAGCGGCTCGATGGGTCGGCCCGGCCCCGGCTACCGGGTGGAACTCCTCGACCCGGTGTCCGGCGCCCCCGGCGCGCAGGAGGGCGAGATCGCGCTGGACCTGTCCGCGCGTCCGGTCGGCCTGATGACCGGTTACCACGGCGACGCCGACCGGACGGCCGAGGCGATGGCCGGCGGCTACTACCGCACCGGTGACATCGGCAGCCGTGACGAGAACGGTTACATCACCTATGTCGGGCGGGCCGACGACGTCTTCAAGGCCTCCGACTACAAGATCAGCCCCTTCGAGCTGGAGAGCGCGCTGCTGGAGCACGAGGCGGTCGCCGAGGCGGCCGTCGTCCCCGCCCCCGACGCACTGCGCCTCGCCGTGCCCAAGGCGTACGTCGTCCTCGCCGAGGGCTGGGAGCCGGGCCCCGACACCGCGAAGGTGCTGTTCGAGCACTCCCGCGAGGTCCTCGCCGCCTACAAGCGCATCCGCCGACTGGAGTTCGCCCCGCTGCCCAAGACCGTCAGCGGCAAGATCCGCCGGATCGAGCTGCGCGAGGCGACGGCCGCGGGCTCGGCGGACGAGTACCGCGAGGAGGACTTCCGTTGAACTCCTACGCGCACGGCACGAGCGACACCCCGCTGCTCGGGGACGCCATCGGCGCCGACCTGGACCGGACGGCGGCGGCCTGGCCGGACCGCGAGGCGCCGGCCGACGTCCCGGCGGGGCGGCGCTGGACCTGCGCCGCGTTCGGCGCGGACGTCGGAAGTCTGGCCGCCGCCCTGCTGGGCACCGGGGTCGACAACCGACGACAACGCCGCTGGGGGTACCCCCTCTGGGGGAGGGCGTGCCACACCCCGCGTCTGCGGCATGATCGGCCGGGTCCTAGACCGTCCTAGACCCCTCGGGCGTCCAGGGCGTCGGCCATCGCGTTGACCGGCCGCGGGGTGCCCGTGAGGTCCAGGACGAACAGCGGGACGCGGAGCTGGTCGGCGCGGGCGCGGGCGTCGTCCGCGTATCCGGCGAGGGAGAAGTAGACGCAGTCCGCGGACTCCGTCATGGCGGTCAGCCACAGGCACTCCACGTCCCGCAGCGAGGCCGGGCGCACGCTCGGGTCCACCTGGGCCAGCAGCCCGCGCGCGGCGAGCCCGATGCCGGAGGTGGGCCGCTGGTCGGCCCGCCGGATGTCCCCGTGCCCGAGCCAGTTCAGATAGAGCGCGGTGGCCGTGACCGCGTCGCGAGCGGTACGGATGGCGACGGGACGGAAGGCACGGCGTTGTTCCGTGGGTGTGGGTGTGGGTGTGGGTGGCGACGGTGCGGCCGTTTCCGGCTCCGGCTCGGCGGACGGGGCTGCGGACGGGTCCGCCACCGGGATGCGCAGCACCGTTCCGCAGGCGCAGCCCAGCTCCGGGTGGGGCCACTGGTCGTGGCGGCCGCAGGCGGGGCAGCGCAGGGCGATCCACTCGTCGTCCCAGTCCCGGTGCGCGACGGCCGTCGGCGTCGTCCGCCGGTCGAGCACCGGCGTGACGGGCGCGCCGCAGGCGCACGGATAGGACGGCACGGTGTAGGGGCGCTCGCGCCGACAGGCCGGGCAGCGCACCGGCACGCTCTCGGACATGACCCCCATGGTCCTCCTTCGGCCCCCGCTTGTCCGTCTCTTGACGACCTTTGCCCGTCCACTTACATTGCTTCCAGATAGTAGAAAATAGTTTCCGCATTACGGAAAATCTAGAAGTTGCAGGGAAGCTCAGTTCTCACGGCGGGGCGCGACGCGAGAGCGAATCCGAGGAGTACTCCATGGCTCGTATGACCGCTGCCCGCGCGGCAGTCGAGATCCTCAAGCGTGAGGGCGTCACCGGCGCGTTCGGTGTCCCCGGCGCGGCGATCAACCCCTTCTACGCGGCGCTCCGGGCCGCAGGTGGCATCCAGCACACGCTCGCCCGCCATGTCGAGGGCGCCTCGCACATGGCCGAGGGCTACACCCGCACGCACCCGGGCAACATCGGCGTCTGCATCGGCACCTCCGGACCGGCCGGGACCGACATGATCACCGGGCTGTACTCCGCCATCGGTGACTCCATCCCGATCCTGTGCATCACGGGCCAGGCCCCGACCGCCGTGATCCACAAGGAGGACTTCCAGGCCGTCGACATCGCCTCCATCGCACGGCCGGTGACCAAGATGGCGGTCACCGTCCTGGAGGCGGCGCAGGTCCCCGGCGTCTTCCAGCAGGCCTTCCACCTCATGCGGTCCGGCCGGCCGGGTCCGGTCCTGATCGATCTGCCGGTCGACGTCCAGCAGACGGAGATCGAGTTCGACCCCGACACCTACGAACCGCTGCCGGTCCACCGGCCGGCCGCCACCCGCGCGCAGATCGAGAAGGCGATCCGGATGCTGAACGCGTCCGAGCGCCCGCTGATCGTCGCCGGCGGCGGGGTCATCACCGCCGACGCCACCGAACTCCTCGTGGAATTCGCCGAGTTGACCGGGACCCCGGTCATCCCGACCCTGATGGGCTGGGGCGCGATCCCCGACGACCACGAGCTCAACGCCGGCATGGTCGGCCTCCAGACCTCGCACCGCTACGGCAACGCGACCTTCCTGGCCTCCGACTTCGTCCTCGGCATCGGCAACCGCTGGGCCAACCGGCACACCGGCCGCATCGACGTCTACACGGCCGGCCGCACCTTCGTCCACGTCGACGTCGAGCCCACCCAGATCGGCAGGATCTTCGCCCCGGACTACGGGATCGCCTCGGACGCGAAGGCGGCTCTGGCGCTGTTCGTCGAGGTGGCAAGGGAGTTGAAGGCGGCGGGCACGCTCCCCGACCGCTCCGCGTGGGCGGCCGCCGCGCAGGACAGGAAGGCGACCCTCCAGCGCCGTACGCACTTCGACGACGTCCCGATCAAGCCGCAGCGCGTCTACGAGGAGATGAACAAGGCCTTCGGGCCACAGACGCGGTACGTCACCACCATCGGCCTCTCGCAGATCGCCGGCGCACAGCTGCTGCACGTCTACCGGCCGCGGCACTGGATCAACTGCGGCCAGGCGGGGCCCCTCGGCTGGACGATCCCGGCGGCGCTCGGGGTCGCCAAGGCCGACCCTCAGGCGCAGGTCGTGGCCCTCTCCGGGGACTACGACTTCCAGTTCATGATCGAGGAGCTGGCGGTCGGCGCCCAGCACCGGATCCCGTACGTCCATGTCCTCGTGAACAACGCCTACCTGGGGCTGATCCGTCAGGCGCAGCGGGCGTTCGACATCGACTTCCAGGTCAACCTGGAGTTCGAGAACGTCAACTCGCCCGAGCTGGGGGTGTACGGCGTCGACCACGTCAAGGTCGTCGAGGGCCTCGGCTGCAAGGCCATCCGGGTGACGGACCCCGCGGAACTGGGCACCGCCTTCGAGCAGGCGAAGAAGCTCGCCGCCGAGTTCCGGGTGCCGGTCGTCGTCGAGGCGATCCTGGAACGCGTCACCAACATCTCGATGAGCGGCACCAACGACATCGGCAACGTCGTGGAGTTCGAGGAACTCGCCACCGAGCCGGGACACGCGCCGACGTCGATCAGGACGCTGAAGGTCTGACGCTGAAGGTCTGACGCGAGGTCTGAGGCGAGGTCTGACGCGATCGATTGTCGTGCGATCGATTGTGGTGCGACCGGTCGTCGTCCGACCGGGGCGGCCCGTCCGAGGGAAGGGTCGCCCCGTTTCCGTACGCGGTTTCCGTGCGCGTTCCTGAAGTGCTCGGGCCGATTTCTGAGGCGCTCAGTCCGAGCCGCCCCCGCCTCCGCCGCACGAGTACGACACGCCGCCCGTGCCGCCGCCCCGGGGCGCGTTGTGGTGGAAGCCCTTGTCGGCCACCTCGACCCGGGCGGTCAGCCCCGCCCGCAGGGCGAAGCGCGCGGCCACGACGCTCAGGGCGGGTTCCCCGTGCAGGGCGACCGCGATCAGGATGTCGTCCGGCGACAGCCCCTTCCGGTCGGCCGGCAGCGGGTGCTCGGCGCGCAGGGCGCGGAGCGCGTGCCGCGCGGCGCGGGTCCGGCGCGGAGGCAGGGAGCGCAGCATCCTGGCCCCGACGAGTTTGGTCCGCAGCTCGCAGAGCGCCCCGTGCACTCCTGGCCGGGCCTCCAACTCCGCGATGCCTGCCGGGCGTTGCAGCGCCGCGTACACCGCCTTCGGCAGCGGGGGGAGGTCGTCCCCCAGGTCCTCGGGCGACGCCGCCGCCCCCACGGTCCCCGCCCCGCCCGTCGCCCGGATCCGTCCCTGCCTGCCCGCGTCGACCAGGCCGCGCAGATGCAGGGCGAGCACGGCCACCGTGACCGCCGACCGGGTACCACCCCGCATCAGCGCGACCTCGTAGGGCTCCAGCCGGACCGACTCAGTGCCACCGCTCATGTCGTCACCCCCGGAGGCGGGGCCCGCCGCCCCCGTGTCGGCGGGCCCCGCGTGACGACAATGTGCCCTGTCCCGGGGGCGGTTGAAGCCTGCCGGACGACGTTCAGAGGTTGATTTGAGGTTTGACGCGTCCCAGCCGGGGCCCTGGGCCTGCGCTGGGCCGCCCTGGGCCCGCCCTACGCCCCGTGGTGCTCCTCATGATGTTCCGACAGTCCCGGCCAGTCGTCGGGGCCGCCGCCCTGCCACTCGATGAGGTCGCTCTCCTCCACCTCGATCCGGTCCAGGTCGGCCAGGCGCAGGATCTCGACGACGTCGTCGAGATGGGAGGCGACCCCGAGAACGGCGTCGCCCGAGGTGACCCGGCGGGACCCGTCCAGCGCCGGGGAGTGGACCACGATGTGCGGATACTGCGTCGGATTGCCCATGCCTTCAGCGTCCTGCGGGCGGCCGGGATCCGCATGCCGGGCGGAGCCGGGCGGGACGACGTGCGGCGCTCCCTCCTCGGCCCTGCCGAAGGGGGAGCGCCGGGTGTGTGTATCGGCGGCCCACTCTTTCGTGGGCAGGGACCGCGGCGGATGCGACGGAGACGCGGGCCTCTTCCCTCAGGTCGAGAGGAGGCCCCGTTCCTTCACCACCGCACTGGCTCGCACGCCGCCGCGGTCCCTCAGCACGTACGGATCCTGACCTCCCGTCAGAGTCCGTACGTGAGCCGGGTTTCCGGGCGACGCCACCGCCTGGGCGCGACAGGACAGATGTCAGCGGCAGCGCCGCCCGGAAGTCTGGGATCGGCACAAGGAGGGAGAACTCAGAGCTGCGCGCCCGAGAGGCGCTCGACCGAGCGCAGCAGGGCCGAGTGGTCCAGTCCGCCGTCGCCCTGCGCGCGCAGGCTGGCGACCAGCTGGGCGACCACCGAGCCGACGGGCAGGGCCGCGCCGACGCTGCGGGCGGCGTCCGTCACGATGCCCATGTCCTTGTGGTGCAGGTCGATGCGGAAGCCTGGCTTGAAGTCGCGGGCGAGGAAGTTGTCCTTCTTGCGCGTCAGCACGGTCGAGCCGGCGAGTCCGCCGTTCAGGACGTCCAGCGCGGCCTTCAGGTCCACGCCCGACTTCTCCAGGAAGACGACGGCCTCGGCGCACGCCTGGATGTTCACGGCGACGATCAGCTGGTTGGCGGCCTTCACGGTCTGCCCCGAGCCGTGCGGTCCGCACAGCACGATGGTCCTGCCGAGCGCATCGAGGACGGGCCTCGCCTCGTCGAAGTCGGCCTGCTCGCCGCCGACCATGATGGACAGCACGGCCTCCACGGCGCCGGCCTCACCGCCGGACACGGGGGCGTCGAGCACCCGGACGCCCTTGTCCTTCGCCGCCCGCGCGAGGTCGATCGAGGTCTGCGGGGTGATCGAGGACATGTCGATCAGGAGCGCGCCGGTCCGCGCGTTCTCCAGGATGCCGTCGGGGCCGTAGGCGATGGCCTCGACCTGCGGGGAGGCGGGCACCATCGTGATCACGACGTCGGCGTCCCGGACCGCCTCGGCGATGGATCCGGCCGCGGTGCCGCCGGCGGCGGACAGCCGGTCCAGCTTGTCCCGCTCCAGGGTGAAGCCGGTGACGGCGTAGCCCGCCTTGATCAGGTTCTCGGACATGGGGGAGCCCATGATGCCGAGGCCGATCCAGGCGATCTTGGGAAGGGTGTCGCTCGTGTTGCTCGTGTCGCTCATCGGGATGCCTCTCGGTACGGGGGGATCAGCGGGGCAGCCAGTCGAAGGCCTCGGCGCTCGGGCGGTCGCCCGGCTTGTACTCCAGGCCGACCCAGCCGTCGTATCCGGCCTTCCGCAGCCGGTCGAGGAGGTCGGCGAGGGGGAGCGAGCCGGTGCCGGGAGCGCCGCGGCCGGGGTTGTCGGCGATCTGCACATGACCGGTCCTGGACGCGTACCGCTCGATCACCGACGGCAGGTCCTCGCCGTTCATGGACAGGTGGTAGAGGTCCATGAGGAAGCGCGCGTTGCCGAGCCCCGACGCGGTGTTGACCTCGTCGACGATCGCGACCGCGGCCGGTGCGCTCACCAGCGGATACCGTGGCGACTCGGGCCGGTTCAGCGCCTCGATCAGCAGGATCGCCCCGATCCGGTCCGCCGCGCGGGCCGCGAGCACGAGGTTCTCCAGGGCGAGCGCGTCCTGTTCGGCCGGGTCCACGCCGTCGACCCGGTTGCCGTACAGCGCGTTGAGCGCCTTGCAGCCCAGGGAGCCCGCGAAGTCGGCGGCCACGTCGACGTTGGCGCGGAACCGCTCCGACTCCGCGCCGGGCAGCGAGAGCGCGCCGCGGTCGGGGCCCGGGAGCCGGCCGGCGTAGAAGTTGAGGCCCGTGAGCCGGACGCCCGCGTCCTCGATCGCCGTCTTCAGGGCGTCGAGCTCGGACCGCTCGGGGGTGGGCGAGTCGATCCAGGGCCACCACAGCTCGATCGCGCCGAAGCCGGCCGCGGCGGCTGCCGCGGGGCGCTCCAGGAGCGGGAGTTCCGTGAAGAGGATCGACAGGTTGACGTTGAAGCGCTGGTCCTCGAAGCCCATGGGCTCTCGCGCTCCCTTCTGGGTTCTCTGGTGCGGATATCGCCGATATCGCGGTTGCCGCGGATGCGGCGGATTCATGAATTCCACATTGCGGAAGTTCTTTTCTGCTTACTGGAAGATTGCCGCTCGGTCGCCGGGCTTGTCAAGAGGTCGGGGGAACGCCGGAGCCCGGCGGCTCGCCAGAAGAGCGAGGGCCGCCGGGCTCCGGAGGGCTCAGGCGCCGGTATGGATGTGGGACGCCCACAGCGACGGGGTGCGGGGCAGTTCGTCGCGCAGTCGCCGTACGGCCGCGTGCAGGGCGACCGGCGACCGGTCAGGGTCCGCAGGGCCGCCGTCGTCCATCCGCAGACCGGCGTGGAAGGCCTCCGCGAACTCGACGGCGGTCCCGTCGACGACCGGCCACAGGGTGCCGACGACATGCCGGAAGCCGCACAGCTGGAACGCCGAGGTCAGCTGCACGGCCTCGTCGAGGAGCACGCCGTCGTAGGAGACGGCCGTCCCGCACGCCGACAGGTAGGCGAGCCGCGCGTGGTCGAGCCGGACGGTGGCGAGCTCGCCGATCGTCAGCGGGGTCTCGGCGTGGTCGTGCAGGAGCAGCCGATGCTGCGCGGGGTCCTCGGACAGGCTGTCGGCGTGGCAGGCGAAGTGCACCACCGGGCAGCCGGGCAGCCGGCGCAGCACCTCGTCGCGGGTCGGCGGCCGCTCCGGGGCGAGCAGGACCACCGGCTCGGGCAGCAGCTCCGCGCACACCTCGGCCTCGTCCGCCGCGAAGTCGAGCGGAGGCCGGCCGGGCGTGGTGGGCATGGCCACGACCAGCGGCGGGCTGAAGGCGGGGGTGTCCGGAGTCGCGCGGCGGGCGTGCCGCAGGGCGCGGACGGTCGGCGCGTACGAGGAGACGACCCGGTCGAGGACCGCCCGGTCCGACCCGTCGTGGTGACCCGCGGCATGGATCGGCAGCCGGGCGAGCGGGCCGCCGGGCACCCACCAGACGCGCGGGTACTTCCCGTCCCGGGGCGCCCGGTCGTGCCCCAGCGCGGTGAGGACCGGTTCGGCGACGACGTCCCACAGCGCGCCCAGCACCGTCGACAGCGTCTCCTGGGCCTTGGTCCGCACGTCCGGGTCGTCGTCCGTCGCCTCGTGCGCGGCGCGCTGACAGGCGTGGGCGAGATCCGTCGCGTACGACAGGGTGAGCCCGGACAGCGGCACGGCGGTGACGCCGGCCGGGGTGACCAGCAGGGCGTCGCAGCGCAACGCCGCGGCGTTGAGGACGACGACCGCGCCCTGCTGCGCGGCCGCGAGGAGCTCGCCGACCGACGGCGGCAGTCCGAAGGAGCCGAACCCGTCCTGCGCGCGGATCCGTTCGAGCACGGCGGTCAGCTCGGCGTCGAGCCGGTGCCGGTCGCCCGTCTCGGCCCCGGCCTCGGCCCCAGCCCCCGGGACGCCTCCCATCAGCGCGTCCGCCCCATCGTCCGGCCGGTCCAGGATGTCCCGCAACTGCCCGAAGCGGGCGGCGAGTTCGGGATGCGCCCGGCGCAGCACCGCCAGCTCGCTCCAGGCGTCCAGCGCCTGGCCCATCAGCACGCCCCGCCCGGTCTCCAGCAACCGCAGTGCACGCAGGGCCCGTTGGCCGGGCGGCCTGCCGGGGGCGTGCAGTGCCAGCGCGGCCGCGTCGGCGGCCAGGCCGGTGAACCGGCCGAGCAGGTAGTGCTGTTCGCCCCTGCGCAGTCGGCGCGGGGCGAGCCGGGGCAGCAGGGTCACGGCGTGCTCGAAGTGATCGGCCGTGCGCGACAGGTCGGTCGTCGCGAGCAACTGTCCGGCCCGCATCGCCGCCTCGATACGGGACACGGTCGGCGCCGAGGGCGTCGACGCGGCCCGTGCGGACAGCCGTACCGCCTCCTCCAGGTCGGCGGGGTCACCGTCGCGTCCATGGCGCGCACCCAGGGCCTCGCTCAGCAGGGACAGCAGGATCGGTGTGGCCACCGGGACGGGACCGATGTCGTGGCAGGCCTCGTGCAGGGCCGCGATCGCCTCGTCGAGGTCGGTGGCCGCGCCTCCCGTTCGGTGGCGGTGTGCCAGGGCGTGACCGAGCCGGCCGAGGGCCCAGGAACGGTGCAGGGGGTGTTCGGGCGTCAGGGCGACCGCCTCGCGGGCGACGGCGACCGCCGTGTCGGCGTCCGCCCGGTCTCCGGTCGCCTCGGACCGGATCAACAGGGCGTAGCTCCAGTTCGGGAGGATCAAGGCCCGCGTCGGATGGCCGCGCGGCGCCGCCTCGGCCGCGGCGGCGAGGACGTCGATCGACTCGTCCAGGTCGCTCCCCGGGCCCTGGCGGGCATATCTGCTCAGGAGGAAACCGCCCAGGGCGCTGAGGAGTTGGGCGCGCATGCCGTGCCGGGGGCCGGCCATCTCCACCGCCGTGCGCTGCGCGTCGATCGCCGCGTCCAGGTCCGCGCCGGAGTGGGTGTGCACGCACCGGGCCAGGAGCGCCAGCGCCAGATTGCACAGGATCACCAGACGCGCGCCGTGCCCCGGCGCGAGCGTCCGCAGGGCCGTCCGCAGCGCCGTGACCGTCTCGTCCAGGTCGGCCGCGGATGCGGTCCGCACATGCTCCTGGTACAACGCCCCTGCCCCGGTGGCGAGTTGGGCGGCCTGGGCCGTCGGGGAGAGTTCGCTGCCGGGTCGGAGCAGGTCCCGGCCGAGCGCGACGGTCTCGGCCAGGTCGTCGGGGTTCGCGCTCTGCTCGTACCGCATGCGCAGGGCGTTCACCAGGAGCCCGCGGCACCTGGCGTGCGCGGGGTGCGCGGGGGCCACGTCCGCGAGGGCCGCCCTGGCCGCCGCCACCGCCTCGTCCAGGTCGGCCGCCCGCAGCCCCGTCCGGAAGAGCCTGCGGTACCGGGCGAGAGCCAGGTTGTGCAGGATGCGCAGCCGCACCGGGGAGCCGGCCGGGGCGGCAGGGAGCGCGGCCCGCAGCAGGCCGATCGCCTCCTCGAGATCCTGTTGGCCGCCCAGCCGTTCGCCCCGGGTGGTCAGGGCGCTGCCGAGCGAGGCCAGACAGGGCGCGCGGCCCACATGCCCCTCGGGCAGGGACTCCAGAGCGACCCGCAGCACGCCGACGGCGTCGTCCAGGTCGGCCGGGTCCCCGGTGAGGGAGTGCCGCAGTTCCAGTGACTCGCCGAGGTTGCCCAGCGCGGGCCCCGGGCCCATGGGGCCGGCGGGCACGGTCCGCGCGGACTCACGCAGGGCGACGATGGCGTCGTCGAGGTCGGCCGGCTCCTCGCGTCCCTCGAACCGCAGGGCCAGGGTCGCTCCCAGCGAGTAGAGGTACTGGGCCCGGTCGCAGTGGTCGTGGGGAAGCCGTGCGGTGGCCTCGCGCAGCAGGTCGACCGCCAGGTCCACGTCCTCGATCTCCCCCTCGCACCGGTACCGCTCGGACAGCCCGGCCGCCAGATTGACGATTCCCAGCCCGCGCTCCGGATCGTTCTCCGGCGCCGTCCGCACCGCCCGTCGCGCCGTGCCGAGCGCCACCGCCAGATCCTCCGCCGTGCCGGTGAGCTGGTAGCGGGCCAGCAGTGCCTGGCTGAGGTTGGCGAGGAAGATGTGCCGTCGGGAGTCACCCGCCGGGGTGATGCCGATGACACGCCGCCACAGCGTGACGACGGACTCGTGCTCGGCCGGGTCGTACGCGGTCATCAGCCGCATCTGACGGGCCAGGGCCAGGGGCGCCGCCGTCGCGGCGACGTCGCCCGCCACCTCGGCCGGGATGTCGTCCAGGCCCGCCAGGAAGCACAGCGCGTACTCGGCCGCCGAGGCGCCGGACGCCGCGCGCAGCCGGTCGAGAAGTTGTTGCAGCGATGCCAGGCTCTCGACGTCGCGGTACCGGATCAGGAGGGTGCCGGCCAGGTTGTGCAGGCGAATCGAGCGGTTCGGATCGTCCGGCCCGGTCGCCTGCCATGCCTCGCGGCCGACGGTGACGGCCGCGTCGAGGTCGGCGGCATTCCCGTACCGGAGGAACCGGTCCCGCAGCGTCAGCCCCAGGTTGGACAGGCACAGTGCCTGCTGCGGAGACCCGGCGGGCGTCGTGTCGACCGCCGCCCGCATCCCGTCGACGGCGGCGTCCAGGTCGGCGGGGTCGCCCTTCAGCCGGTGGCGGGACCACAGCACGCCCGCCAGTCCGCTGCGTCGCGTCGGCAGGTCGGGATCGTCCGGCCGGCTCGCGCCGACCGCCTCACGGTGGGCGTCCAGCGCGGCGGTCAGGTCCTCCTCGGACGACCGCCGCTCGAACCGGCTGTGCAGGGCGTTGCCCAGGTTCGCCAGCCGCTGCGGACGCCCAGGATGGTCGGCGGGCGTGGCGGCCAGGATCCGCCGGTGCTGGTCCACGACCGTGTCGAGCAGGGCCGGATCGGGCGACGACTGAGCCTGCCGGAGCAGGTCGGTCGCGGCCGGTTCGGCGATCGACGCGATGCCGGGCAGCAGCTGGGCGGGAAGGTCGTCGATGCCTGCCAGCAGGGCGTCGGCGAATCCGTCGCCCATCGTGTCCAGGACGGAGTCGTCCGGATCCTGATGGCTCCGGTGGTTCTGGAGAAGCAGCAGCCAGGCGAGCCGGTAGCCGGCCTCGGCGTCCCGCCGGCCGCCGGACCGCAGTGCGTGCAGCGCCCGGAGGTCGGCCTGCGCCTCCGGCGTCCGGAGCTGCGAGGCGTCCCCGGTCGCCCTGACCCGCCGTAATCGCAGCCGTGCGGAGGCGAGCAGCCGATCGCGCTCGGTCTCCCGTTCAGTGGTCATGGCAGGGCAGACTAGGGCAACAAGGCAGGCCGGGAGCGGCAGTTGCCCTACCGTATTCGGCATCGGCACACCGCAATTCCGCACCGTCCGCCCTGGAGAGACCATGAGCGACTTCGCCGACCGGAAGGCCCGGCGCACGTCCGAGGCGCTGGTCTACTTCTTCACCCACGCGGAGGACCTCCGCCGTCGCCTGCGCGAGCAGGAGTCGCGGGACGCCGTCGACGCTCTGCTGGCCGCCGTACGCGACGACGGCGACGTCGAGGCGCTGGTCCGGCGGCTGCACCGGCGGATCCTCGCCGAGGGCGACGCGAAGGGGCTGCACGGCGGGACCCGCGGACCCGGCGCCCAGCTCGCCGGATTCGCCGGCGCCGGCCGTGAGCCGGGCATCTACTTGTGCCCGCACGGCCGCTGCCTGCGCCACCACTGGGCCGACGACACCCCCGACGCCCCGCCCACCTGCGAACTCGACGGCACCGAGCTGCGGTTGAAGAGCCTGTGACGCCGTGAACGGCTTCCTGAGCGAACTCGGCAAGAAGCTCGCCGAACGGTGGCTGACGCTGCTCGTGCTGCCCGGCGCGCTCTTCCTCGGCGTGCTGGCCGCCGGCCGGGAGCTCGGGCACACGTGCTGGTACGCGCTCGGCGCCCTGCCGTCCCGCCTCGACCGGCACACCGCGACGCTCGCCGCCTCCACCGCCGACCTGTTCCTGCTCCTCCTCGCCTTCCTGCTCGCCGCGGCCGCCTGCGGGCTCGCCGCGCAGGCGCTGGGCTCCCTGGTGGAGCGGCTCTGGCTGGCCGCCGACTGGCTCGCCTGGCCGACGGCGACCCACTTCCTCGTCCGTCGGCTGATCGCCCGCCGCGGACGGCTGTTCGACAGGCGCAGGAGGGAAGCGGGCGACGCCCATGCCGTGGCGGGCCGGCACGACGCGCCACCGGAAGCGGCCCACCGGGCGGCCGTCGCGACGAGCAGGCTGCGCCGGGTCGCCGACGCGACGCCCGCCCGGCCCACCTGGACGGGGGACCGGCTGCACGCCGTCGAGACCCGGCTGCGGGGCCACCTCGGCATCCAAGTGGCCGTGGTCTGGCCCCACTTGTGGCTGCACGTCCCCGACACCACCCGCGCCGAGATCACCGCCGCCCGCGAGAGCATGCTCCGCGCCGCCACCCTCGCCGGCTGGGGCCTGCTGTACCTCGCCGTCGCCGCCGTCTGGTGGCCGGGCGCGCTGCTCTGCGGCGCGCTCACGGGCACCGCCTGGCACCGGTTCCGTGCCGCCACCGACGCCTACGCCACCCTGGTCGAGTCCGCCGTGCGCCTGCACGCGCAGGACCTCGCCCGGCAGCTCGGCATCGGTCGCCGGGGCCCGCTCACGCTCGCCCACGGCACCGCGCTGAGCGCCTACCTCGCCGACGGCCGCGACCCCGCCCCCGACCTGCTGCTGCCTCCCGACTGAGGCGGAATCCCGAGTCCGGGGTGATCGTCCGCCGGGTCCGTTAGGGTCGGGGTCCGGGGCGTCGACGGCCCGGCCGACGTTCAGAGAGGTGTGGGGCGCGATGCGTCTGAAAGTGGAGTTCACCACCGAGCCCTTCGACCTCGACGAGGCGCCCGCGCACGCGCTGGCCGCCCGTGCGGTGATCGAGGCGGCCGACCTGGACGCGGTGGACGTCGGACCGTTCGGCAACACCGTCGAGGGCGGCGCCGACGCGGTGCTCGCCGCCGTGGACGCCCTGCTGCGCAAGTCCCTCGGCGCGGGCGCCACCCGTGTCTCGCTCCAGGTCAACGTCCTCGGGGAGGGCGAGTGACCACCGTCGGCGAAGAGGCGTTCATCGCGGCCGTGAAGCCCCTGGTCGACGCCATGGGCGGGGAGATGCTCCCGCCGGACGAGGCCGGCTCGGACGACGTCGTCCTGAGCTGGGACGGCGTCGAGACCGTCGCCGTGCGGCTGCCCCAGCTCGCCGACTCCCTCGACCACATCCTGGCCGCCATGGAGCGCAAGAAGGGCATGCCCCTCGCCGACCTGGACCGCAAGGCCAAACAGGAGGTCGTGCGGATACTCGAGGCGCGCGGCGCCTTCTCCGTACGGCACGGCGTGGAGACGGTGGCGAGCGCGCTCGGGGTCAGCCGCTTCACGGTCTACAACTACCTCAACCGGGAGAGGGGCTGAGCGGCGGCGGGGCTGGGTGACGGCGGGTTCCGCCGCCCCGAGTTTCAACAAAGTGTTGACGTGGAGTCGCGCTGAGGCGTTAGCTGGCCCCGTGACTTCGACTTCCACGCCCCCCGGCCTGGCCCGGTTCAACGGCCTCGCGGAGTCCGCAGCCCGCGCCGCGCTCCGCGAGGCGTGCGCCTCCACGGCCTGGGCGGACCGGCTGCTCGCGGCCCGCCCCTACGCCACCGCCGACGATCTCTACGCCGCGAACGACGCCGTGACGGCCGGGCTGACCGCGGCCGACCTGGCCGAGGCCATGGCCGGGCACCCGCCCATCGGCCGCCCGAAGCCGGGGGATCCCACCTCGGCCCGGGAGCAGCGCGGCATGTCCGGCGCCTCCGCGGAGCTCAAGGCGGAGATGCTGGAACTGAACCTGGCCTACCAGGACCGGTTCGGCCATGTCTTCCTCGTCTGCGCCACCGGACGGACCGGCGAGCAGATGCGGGACGCGGTCAAGGAGCGGATCGGCAACACGCCGGAGCGGGAGCGCGAGATCGTCCGCGCCGAGCTGGGCAAGATCAACCGTATCCGCCTCGCCCGACTCGTCGAAGAGGACTGAGCCCGCCATGAGCACCAGCACCACCGCCTCGGTGTCCACGCACATCCTGGACACCAGCATCGGCCGCCCCGCCGCGGACGTGGCCGTCCGGCTCTCCGCCCGCAGCGGCCGGTCCGCGCACTGGCAGGCGCTCGGCGGCTCCGCGACCGACCCGGACGGCCGGTGCAAGGACCTGCCGGCGCTGCCGGAGGGCACCACCCACGTACGGCTCGACTTCGCCGTCGAACCGTACTTCCACCACAAGCAAGCCGATGCGCAGCAGGACGCCCCCGCGAATCGGGACAGCGGTGTGTTCTTTCCAGAGGTGGCGATCACTTTCGCCGTCACGCCCGGCGAGCACTATCACGTACCGCTGCTGCTCAACCCGTTCGGCTACTCCGTTTACCGAGGGAGCTAGCTCATGCCGACCATCCTGGGACAGAACCAGTACGGCAAGGCCGAGAACCGAGTCGTGAAGATCACGCGGGACGGCGCCACCCACCACATCAAGGATCTCAACGTCTCCGTGTCGCTGAGCGGTGACATGGACGAGGTCCACTACTCCGGCTCGAACGCCAACGTCCTGCCGACCGACACCACCAAGAACACGGTGTACGCGTTCGCCAAGGAGCACGGCATCGACTCCGCCGAGCAGTTCGGCATCCACCTCGCCCGCCACTTCGTCACCTCGCAGGAGCCGATCAGGACGGCCCGGATCCGGGTCGAGGAATACGGCTGGGAGCGGATCGAGCACGGCGGCGAGGGCGCGCACTCCTTCGCCCGCAAGGGCCAGGAGACCCGGCTGAGCCAGATCACCTACGACGGCACGTCGTGGGAGGTCGTCTCCGGACTGAAGGACCTCGTGGTGCTGAACTCGACGGACTCCGAGTTCTGGGGGTACGTCAAGGACAAGTACACGATCCTCCCCGAGGCGTACGACCGGATCCTCGCCACCGAGGTCTCCGCCCGCTGGCGGTTCAACTGGACCGACGACGAGCAGCCGGCCCCCGACTGGGAGGCCTCGTACGGGCAGACGCGGAAACATCTGCTCGCGGCGTTCGCCGAGACGTACTCGCTCTCCCTCCAGCAGACCCTCTACGCGATGGGCTCCCGGATCGTCGAGCAGCGCGCCGAGATCGACGAGGTCCGCTTCTCCCTCCCGAACAAGCATCACTTCCTGGTGGACCTGGAGCCGTTCGGGCTCAAGAACGCCACCGAGGACGGGGCGGTGTACTTCGCCGCCGACCGCCCCTACGGCCTGATCGAGGCCACCGTCCTGCGGGACGGCTGCGAGGCGCGGATCCCGGCGGACCTCACCAACCTCTGAAGCGGACACGGAAGGAAGAGGACGCATGATGGCTGAGCGCATCGTCATCGAGAACTGCTCGATCGCGACCGTCGACGCCCGGGACACCGAGTACGAAAGCGGTCACATCGTCATCGCCGGCAACCGGGTCGAGTCGCTCGGCGCGGGCCGGGCCCCCGAGGGCCTGGCGGACGTCGTACGCCGGATCGACGCCTCGGGCCACCTCGTGACCCCCGGCCTGGTCAACACCCACCACCACTTCTACCAGTGGATCACCCGGGGCCTGGCCACCGACCACAACCTCTTCGACTGGCTCGTCGCCCTCTACCCGACCTGGGCGCGCATCGACGAGCCGATGGTGCGCGCGGCCGCCCAGGGCTCCCTGGCGATGATGGCCCGCGGCGGCGTCACCACCGCCATGGACCACCACTACGTCTTCCCGAAGGGCACCGGCGACCTGTCCGGCGCGATCATCGGCGCGGCCCGGGACATGGGCGTCCGCTTCACCCTCGCCCGAGGCTCCATGGACCGCAGCGAGAAGGACGGCGGGCTGCCCCCGGACTTCGCGGTGGAGACGCTGGAAGGAGCCCTGGCCGCCACCGAGGCGACCGTCGCGGAGCATCACGACGCCTCCTTCGATGCGATGACCCAGGTCGCCGTCGCCCCCTGTTCGCCGTTCTCCGTCTCCACCGAACTTCTGCGCCAGGGAGCGGAGTTGGCCCGCCGGCTCGGCGTGCGGCTGCACACCCACGGCTCGGAGACGGTCGAGGAGGAGAAGTTCTGCCACGAGCTGTTCGGCATGGGCCCGACCGACTACTTCGAGTCCACCGGCTGGCTCGGCGAGGACGTGTGGATGGCGCACTGCGTCCACATGAACGACTCCGACATCGACGCGTTCGCCCGGACGAAGACGGGCGTCGCCCACTGCCCGTCGTCCAACGCCCGACTGGCGGCCGGCATCGCCCGCGTCCCCGACATGCTGGCGGCCGGCGTCCCGGTCGGCCTCGGCGTCGACGGCACGGCGTCCAACGAGTCCGGCGAACTCCACACCGAGCTGCGCAACGCCCTGCTCGTCAACCGCCTCGGGCCACACCGGGAAGCCGCCCTGAACGCCCGTCAGGCGCTGCGGCTCGGCACCTTCGGCGGTGCCCAAGTCCTGGGCCGGGCACGGGAGATCGGTTCCCTGGAGCCGGGCAAGCTCGCCGACCTGGTGCTGTGGAGGCTGGACACCCTCGCACACGCCTCCATCGCCGACCCGGTGACCGCCCTGGTCTTCGGCGCGGCGGCCCCGGTCACCGCGTCCTTCGTGAACGGCCGTCAGATCGTCGAGGACGGACGCCTGTTGCACGCCGACGAGGACGCGATCGCGCGCTCCACCCGCGAGGAGGCCCAGCGGCTGGCGCGGATCGCCGCGCAGGGCTGATGAGTTGAAGATCTCCGGGTGAGGGCGACGGCCCTCGCCCGGTAGCCGAGACCGGGGCGCGCGCAAGCGCGCGCCCCGGAACGGTTTCTCCCTCCGGGCTGCCCGGCGGCCGCGCTGCTCGACCCGGTCTTCCGCCCTGTGGGCCAGGGCGGCCGGGACGCGGCCGACGCGACCTGTCCGATGAAGGCGGGCGAGGAGATCACCGGGTCGGCCGCGGGGCACGACGGGGCCCTGGCGGCGGCGCGGACCGCGGACGTGGGTCGCGTGCGTGGGCCGTCTGGTCGAGCTGTCCGCGATCGGCACGGACGATCCCGAGGCGGGCGAGCTCGGGGAACGACACGCGGAGGGGGAAAACGGGCCGTCCGGGAGAGCGGGGCCCGGTGGGCGGTTCTGCGGCCGTCGTCCTTCGCCTCGAACGCTCTGAGCCGGGTGCGGGCGACCGGCCGGCGAGCCGGTGCCGAACCTGAGCGGCGACGGGCTCCAGGGGGCCGTCGACCCGCGGGACGTGGCCGAGAGCGCGACCGTCGCCCTCGGGGAGGTCCTCGCGCCGGCTCGTCCCGGCCGCCCCGGTCGTCGTCCCCTGTCGCACCGTGCTGTAACCGTTCCTGTTCATCCCGTTGACACCTCCCGTTCTTGCTCCTAGTGTTCCGCAAGCTTCCGAACATGTGGCGACATTTCGAACGTTTGAAAGGCCAGCGCCCTGCGCATCACAGGAATCAGCACGCCCTTGGGCCGAACGCCGTGGCACCGCCTGACGTACGTACAGGTGCACACCGGCGAAGGGGCCACGAGGGCCGGCGAGACCCGGATGCCGCGCCACACCCACGCGCTGATCGCTGATCGAGGGCCGCCGTCCGGTTGGTCACCGCCCTTGCAAGGTGTGCGCCAGGACCCCCGACGACCTCGGCGGGCCAGGTGCGGATCCACGCGGTCGCCGGGCTGATCCGTCGCGGCGCACCGCTCTCCCCGACGTCGGGTCCGTGCCGGCCGCCCGTCCGGCTCGCAACCGACCGGCCGGCCGACCGCCCGGCTTGCTCCACGGCGTCCCCGAACGACATCCGACATGCCGTCACCCTCTCGACGACGAGAAGAACCAGGACCGTTGACTATGCACAACCGAAGAGCCGCCCTCCGCCTTCTGGCCGGAACAGCCTCCCTCGCCCTCACCCTGTCCGCCTGCGGGAAGGACAGCGAGGGCAGCTCCCAGGGCAGCTCCAATGGAAACACCGTGGGCATCGCCATGCCGACCCAAGCCTCTGAGCGCTGGCTCACCGACGGCAAGAGCGTCGTCGACGACCTGACCCGGAAGGGGTACAAGACCAAGCTGGTCTACGGCAACGACAACCCGAAGACCCAGGTCGCGCAGATCCAGGACCTGATCGAGCAGGGCGTCGACGCGCTGATCATCGCGGCCATCGACAACAAGTCGATGAACGGCGTGGTCAAACAGGCCGCCGCCGCGAAGATCCCGGTGATCTCCTACGACCGGCTCATCCTCGGCACCGAGAACGTCGACTACTACGTCTCCTTCGACAACGAGCAGGTCGGGCGGCTCCAAGCCCACTACATCATCCAAGAGCTCGGCCTCGAAGACGGCAAGGGCCCGTTCAACATCGAGCTGTTCGCCGGTTCCGCCGACGACAACAACACCAAATACTTCTACGACGGCGCGATGCGCCTCCTCCAGCCCTACCTGGACAGCAAGAAGCTGGTCGTCCGGTCCGGCCAGACCGAGCTCGACAAGGTCACCACCCTGCGCTGGGACGGACCCACCGCGGGGAAGCGCATGGAGGGCATCCTCGCCGACTCGTACCGGAGCCGGACGGTCGACGCGGTGCTGTCGCCGTACGACGGCATCTCCCTCGGTGTCCTGTCCGCGCTCAAGGCGGACGGCTACGGCTCCGCCGCCAAGCCCCTCCCGGTCATCACCGGTCAGGACGCCGAACTGCCCTCGGTGAAGTCGATCATCGCCGGTCAGCAGTCGCAGACCGTCTACAAGGACGTCCGTCTGCTCGCCGAGGTCGCCGCGGAGATGGTCGACGCCATATTCAACGACCGGACGCCGAGGGTGAACAGCAGAAGGGCCTACAACAACGGTGTCAAGTACGTGCCCGCCTTCCTGCTCCAGCCGACGAGCGTCGACAAGAAGAACTACGACTATGTGCTGGTCGCCGGCGGCTACTACACCGCCGCCGAGCTGAAGTAGCCGCAGGGCCGTCGTGCGACCCGTCCGCCCCGTCGAAGCCGACGACGCGGCCCCGGCCGGGCCTTGGGACCTGTCCTAGTGCCGCGGCAGGCAACGTTCGCCCCGTCGCGACGCCCGGCACGCACTCTCGCCGCACCGGCCGAAAGCCCAAGTACGTCCAGTACGA
>NZ_JBFAKW010000128.1:0-27031 GCF_040655955.1 Streptomyces sp. NPDC050263
CGGGCCAGGTATTGCGTCACAACAACACCAACCCGTGCGGCTCACTCTGCGTTCCGGCTCAGACCGCGATCACTGTCGTACACCACGTCGTTAGACAACTCCGGCCGCGCCGCCCAGGGCGTATGTGGTGATCACGGCCGCGTGGTCGGACGGCCAGTCGTTGTCCTCGACGTCCGGCCAGGTCCGGGGGGCGCCGCTGACGTACGTCCGGGAGTCGAGCACGTTCAGAGCACCCCGCTGCCCGCCCCGGTGGAGCACGAAGTCGATCCGGTCCTGCGGTTCCGGGCGGCCGCTGCCGTCCTCGTGCTCGGCGTGCACCGGGGACCAGGTGTGGCCGGGGTCCCGTACCGGGTCGGGGCGGGCCGCGCGGTAGGAGTCGGTGAAGCCCGCGTCCTCGGCCGCCTTCGTCACCGGCCACTCGACGTCCGGCCGGTCGAGGTGGGAAGGGCTGTTGAAGTCGCCGACGAGGACGACGGGCACGCCGGTGTCCTCGCCGATCCGGTCCAGGGCGTCCCGGAGCTGGGCGAGCCGGACCTTCTCGTGGGCGATCAGGTCGACGGCCGGCAACCCGTCGAAGGCCTCCTCGTAGGGGCCGTAGGGCGTGTAGTCGAGGTGCGCCGTCCAGACGTCGACCTCGGTGCCGGCGCTGCCGTCGACGCCGCCTGTGCCGCCTGTGCCGCCTGTGCCGCCGACTTCGATGCGGGCGCCCGTCGCTCCGTAGAAGCCCACGTCGGGGTCGCCGAGGGCGGCCGTGATCGGGTGGCGGCTGATGATCCCGAGGTTCTCCCCGGCCCGGTGGCAGTGCCAGCCGAGCGCTGCGGCGAGTTCCTCGGCGGCGGTGCCGTACGTCTCCTGGAGGCCGATCACGTCCACGTCGGTCTCCGTGATGACCTTGAGCTGCTTGGCCCGGTGGTCGCGGACCTTCGTGCCGCCGTACCAGAGGTTCCAGGTCATGACGCGGAGCCGGTGCGGCAGCAGGCCGCGCAGCCGCTCGGGGGTGACGCCCCCCAGACCGGCCAGGACGGTCCGGCCGGGGGCCGCGCCGATGGGCGCGAGGGACGGCACCGCGAGCACCGCGCAGCCGGCCGCCTCGGCGGAGGCCACGCCGGTCTCGGTGTCCTCGACGGCCACACAGGCCGCGGGGTCGACGCCGAGGGCGTGGCAGGCGGCGAGGTAGGGGTCGGGGGCGGGCTTGGTGCGCTCGGTGTCGTCGGCGGTCACGGTGACGGCGAAGCGGCTCGCGCCGAGGGCGCGGAGCACGGTGTCGGCGACCGATCGGGGGGAGGCGGTCACCAGGGCCGTCGGCACGCCGTCGTGGGCGAGGGCGTCGAGCAGGTCGAGGGCGCCGGGGCGGGGCTCGATACCGGCGTGGACGCGGTCGGCGAACTCCCGGTGGAGCGCGTCGGCGAGCTGCGGGGCGGGCCGGCCCGTGGCGGCGGACAGCCAGTCGGCGGTGTGCTCGACGGGCCTGCCGAGCACCTCCGGCTGGTCCGCCTCGGTCAGCGCCCGGCCGGCCACCTGCTGCACCGCCTCCCACCACAGTCGCTCGGTGTCGACGAGCGTGCCGTCCATGTCGAACAGGACGGCCTGGAGCGGGAGTCGGGTCACGGTTGCCTCTTTCGACACGGGAGTTGCGGGATCGTGGGATCAGGAGGTGCGGGCGGCGACGAGCACCGGGCGGTCCGGCAGCGAGACGCGCACCGGGGCGCCCGCGGCGAGGGCGGCGGCCTCGTGGGCGGGCAGGTCGGCCTTCACCTCGGTGCCGTCGGCGAGCCGGACGGTGACGCGGACGGCCGCGCCCAGGAAGGACGTGGCGACCACACGCGCGTCGCCGTCCTCCGCGGGCCGCACGCCCACGGCCTCCGGCCGCACCAGCACGTCCACCTCGGCGACGGCCGGAGCCGGGCCGTCGACCGGCAGCCGCCGCCCGAGCACCTCGACGGCGTCGCCGTCGAGCCGTCCCGGGATCCGGCTCATCGTGCCGACGAACTCGGCGACGAAGGCGGTGGCGGGCCGGCCGTACAACTCGGCCGGGGCGGCGCACTGTTCGAGCCGTCCGGCGTGCATGACGGCGACCCGGTCCGCCATGGACAGGGCCTCCTCCTGGTCGTGGGTGACGAACAAGGTGGTGATGCCGAGCTCCTGCTGGAGCCGCCGGATCTCCTCGCGGAGGGTGAGCCGGACCTTGGCGTCGAGCGCCGACAACGGTTCGTCCAGGAGCAGCACGCGGGGGCGCAGGGCGAGGGCGCGGGCCAGGGCGACGCGCTGCTGCTGGCCGCCGGAGAGCTGGTGCGGGAAACGGCCGCCCTTGTCGCCGAGTCCGACCAGGTGGAGCAACTCGTCGGCCCGGAATCGCCGTTCGGCCTTGCTCACCTTCCGCATCCGCAGCCCGAAGGCGACGTTGTCGAGCGCGTCGAGATGCGGGAAGAGGCTGTACGACTGGAAGACCATCCCGGCGTCCCGGCGGTGCGCCGGGACCCGGGTGACGTCCTCGCCGTCCACCAACACCTCACCGGCGTCGGGGTGTTCGAAGCCGGCGAGCATCCGCAGGGCGGTGGTCTTGCCGCAGCCGGAGGGGCCGAGCAGGGCGAGGAGTTCACCCGGCCGGACGCTCAGGTCGAATCCGTCGAGCGCGACGGTCGGGCCGAACTCCCGCCGCAGGCCCCGGAATTCGACGGTGGCGGCCCCGGTCCTCGTCGCTGTCTTCTCAATCACGGTCATGTTGGTCATCCCCGGGATGCGGTACGGGCGCGTCCGCCGAAGCCGGCGAGCGCGAGGAGCAGGACCCATGTCACGAGCAGGCTGAGCACGGACACGGCGACGGAGAGCTGGGCCTGCGAGCCGCTGACGTTCACGATCCACACGGCGAACGGCCGGAAGCCCAGCAGTTGGGCCACGGTGAACTCGCCGAGCACCAGCGCCAGCGTGAGGAAGGACGCGTTGAGCAGCGCGCCGCGCAGGTTGGGCAGGACGACCCGGAAGAGTGCCTGCGGCCAGCCGGCCCCGCAACTGCGGGCGGCCTCGACGAGGGTGCGCACGTCGACCGAGCGCAGCCCCGCGTCCAGCGCCCGGTACACGAACGGCAGCGCCATCACGACGTAGGCAAGGACGAGGACGAGGGGGAAGTCGGGGTTCTGGATCGCGACGAACGTCTCGAACAGCGGGGTGCGGGAGAGGTGCTCGGGCCCCCACTTGAGCACGGTGCCGATGCCGGCGACGAACGCGATCGGCGGCACGACCAGCGGCAGCGAGCACACCACCTCGACGACCGGCCGCAGCCGGGGCGCGCCGAGGCGCAGCGCGACCGTCGCGGGCACCATCAGCAGCAGGACGACGGCGATGGTGGCGAGCGCCAGCTCCAGCGACAGCAGCAGGCTGGAGGCGAAGCCGTCGGTGGCGAAGATCTGGCTGTAGGCGTCGAAGGTGATCCCCTGTCCGGGCACGTCGACCGTGAAGACGACCGACGCGGCCAGGGGCACCAGGAAGTACAGCCCGGCGAGGCCGAGGACGCCCCACCGCCACAGGGTCAGGCGAGCCATCGCGCGCTCCTCCGTTGCAGGGGCAGGTACACGGCCATGACCAGGCCCGCCACCAGGACCATGTCGAGGCTGAGGGCGAGCGCCACGTTCTCCTGGCCGACCAGCACGTTGCCGGAGATGGCGTCGGCGATCTGCAGCGTGACCAGCGGGATGGAGCTGCCCACCATGGCGGCGGCGGTGGCGTACGCGGCGAAGGCGCTGCCGAAGAGCAGCACCAGCCCGCCGAGGAGCGAGGGCAGCAGGACGGGCAGGGCGACGTGCCGCCAGTACTGCGCGGGAGTCGCTCCGTTGTTCTGCGCGGCCTCGCGCCACTGGACGCGCAGGCCCTCCAGGGCGGGCGTGATGGTGAGGACCATCAGCGGGATCAGGAAGTACAGGTAGACGATGACCAGGCCCCAGAAGCTGTAGAGGTCCCAGCCCTTGTCCTGGAGGCCGAAGCGCCGGGTCAGCACACCGGCGTTGCCGAGCGTGGCGACGAAGGCGAAGGCCAGCGGGACGCCGCCGAAGTTGGCCAGCACCCCGGACGCGGTGAGCACGGCCTCGCGCAGCGCACGGAAGCGGGAGGTCACGACGGCCTGGGCGAGCGGCAGTCCGAGCAGCGCGCCGAGCGCCGCCGACACGGCGGACAGCTTCACACTGCCGAGCAGGGCCGTCAGATACGCGCCGCGCAGGGAGGCCGTCAGGTTGTCGGCCGTGTACGAGGTGGCGCCGGTAGCCGGGTCCTTGGCGGTGAAGGCGCCGTCCAGCATGGCAAGGGCGGGCAGGCCGAAGGCTAGGGCGGTGAAGAGCAGCAGCGGGACGACGGCGAGCCAGCCGGGGAGCCGCCGCCGCTTCACCGCTGCGGCGGCACCCAGGTCGACCCGTACGGCGGTGGAGGTCATCCGGAGACGGCCTTCGCCCAGCCCTGCCCGAGGACCGTCTTGGCCTTGCTCTGCTGGGCCTCGGTCGGGAAGGCGGGCGTCCCGGAGACCTCGGGGAGCTTGGCGGCGGCCGTCTTGTCGAGGGTGCCGGCCTTCTCCATGGCGGTCATCAGGGCCGGACGGGCGTAGCCCTTGAGCCACAGGTTCTGGCCCTCGGCGCTGTAGAGGTACTCCTGCCACAGCCGGGCGGCCGCCGGGTGCGGGGCGTCCTTGTTGACGGCCTGGGAGTAGAACTGGGAGAACTGGCCGTCGCTCGGGACCACGACCTTCCAGTCCACGCCCTTGGACTTGAACTCGTCGGCGTATCCGGCGTTGAGGTAGTCCCAGTCGATGCTGATGGGCGTCTCGCCCTTCTCGACGGTGGCCGGGGTCGACTCGACGGGCGTGTAGTTGCCGTTCTTCTTCAGCTTGGCGAAGAAGTCGAGGCCGGGCTGGATGTCGTCGAAGGAGCCGCCGCTCGCGAGGGCCGCCGCGTAGACGCCGCCGAAGGCGGAACCCGACTTGGTGGGGTTGCCGTTGAGGGCGACCTGGCCCTTGTACTGCGGCTTGAGCAGGTCCGCGAAGGTGGTCGGACAGGTCGTGACCCGCTTGGCGTCGCAGCCGATGGAGATGTAGCCGCCGTAGTCGTTGTACCAGCGGGCCTGCGCGTCCTTCTGCCCCTCGGGGAGGTCGGCGTACGAGGCGACCTTGTACGGCGCGAGCAGTCCCTGCTGGGCGGCGCTGATCGCGAACGAGCTGCCCAGGTCGAGGACGTCGGGCGCCCGGTCCTGGCCCTTGCGCGAGGTGACGGCGTTGATCTCGTCCTGACTGGTGCCGTCCGGGTTCTCGACGGCGATCTTGATGCCGTACTTCTTCTCGAAGCCGTCTATGAGGGCGCCGTAGTTGGCCCAGTCGCGGGGCAGTGCGATGGCGTTGAGCTTGCCCTCCTTCTTCGCGGCCGCGACGAGGGCGTCGAGGCCGCCGAAGTCGGCGGCGGAGGTGGCCGTGGCGGCGTTCTTGCCGTCGGCGGTCGTGGAGGTGTTGTCGTCGGGAGCGGCGCCGCACGCACTCAGGGCGAGGGCGGCGATGACGCCGAGGGCGGCGGTTCTCGGCAGGGACACGGTCACGGCTACTCCAGGGGACGCGTGAGAGTGCGGAAGGCGAGGCAACTTGTCTGAACAAGTTGGCCTCAGTACGCCTGCCGCTGGTGTCCCCTCCGTAAACTCTGGCGAAACCCTGAGCCCTGGTTTCTCGCACAATCTGTACCGTCGGCCGACCCGGCCCCCAGTCGTCTAGGCTGGTCACGCTGTGCACAGGGGCCTACTCAGAGGGGAAGCATGGCTGCGCGACATGAGGAGATCGCCGACGAGCTGCGTCGGGCGATCGACCGCGAGGAGTACACCGTGGGCGCCCTGCTGCCCGCCGAGACCGACCTCGCGGCCCACTACGGCGTCTCGCGCGGCACGGTCCGTCAGGCGGTCGCCGCCCTCACCGCCGAAGGCCTCATCGGCTCCCGCCAGGGCGCCCGCCGGGTGGTCCTGGCCAGCCGCCGCAGCCAGAGCTTCGCCGAACTGCGCAGCTTCGCCCAGTGGGCGCGCGCGATGGGCCGCGAGGCGACCGGCCTGGTGGTCGCGCAGGAGTACCGCCCGGCGAGCACGGAGGACACGGCACGGCTGCAACTCGCCCCGGGCGCACAGGTGTTGCAGGTCCTGCGGGTACGCGGGCTGGACGGCGAGCCGGTGCTCCTGGAACGGACCGTGTACGCCGACTGGATCGCCCCCGCCGTCGAGCCGATCGAGCCGGACTGCCCGTCCGTCACCCAGCGGCTGCTGGACGACACCGGGCTGGTCTTCGCCTACGGCGAGCATGTGATCGACGCCGTGGCGGCGGGCGCGCAGGACGCCGAACTGCTCGGCATCCGGCGCACCAGCCCGCTGCTGCGGGTCCGCCGGGTCACCACGACGTACGAGGGCCGCCCGGTCGAATGGTCCGACGACCGCTACCGCTCGGACGCGGTGAGCTTCAGCGTGCACAACTCGATCGACAACAACGCCCTGTCCCGCAAGCCCGCGACCTAGGGCGGACAGTCCCTGGCTAGGCGGGCGAGAAGCGGCGGAGGAGCGGGGACAGGACCAGGACCGACTTGGTGCGTTCCACGAAGGGCTCCCCGGCGATCCGCTCCAGGACCCTCTCGAAGTGGCGCATGTCGGCGGCGAAGACCTGGGCGACCGCGTCCGCCTCACCGGTGACGGTGGAGGCGGCCACGACCTCCTGGTAGCGCTCCAGGCCCCGCTGGATGGTCTCCGGGGAGGTGTTGCGCCGGCAGTAGATCTCGACGAACCCCTCGGTCTCCCAGCCGAGGGCCGCCGGGTCGACCCGCACGGTGAAGCCGGTGATGGCTCCGGAGGCCCGCAGCCGGTCCACGCGCCGCTTCACGGCGGGCGCGGACAGCCCGACCAGTTGCCCGATGTCCGCGAAGGACCGGCGGGCGTCCTCGGCCAGGGCGTGGACGATGCGTTCGTCGAGATCGTTCAGCACGGCGTTACCAACTCGAGTGCAGCGGCTTGCCCTCGGCATAGCCGGCCGCGCTCTGGATGCCCACGACGGCCTTCTCGGCGAACTCCTCCAAGGAAGCCGCGCCGGCGTACGTGCAGGAGGACCGGACGCCCGCGATGATCGAGTCGATCAGGTCCTCGACGCCCGGGCGGGCCGGGTCGAGGAACATGCGGGAGGTGGAGATGCCCTCCTCGAACAGCGCCTTGCGGGCGCGGTCGTAGGCCGACTCCTCCGACGTGCGGTTGCGGACGGCGCGTGCGGACGCCATGCCGAACGACTCCTTGTAGGGGCGGCCGTTCGCGTCGTGCTGAAGGTCGCCCGGCGACTCGTAGGTCCCCGCGAACCAGGAGCCGACCATCACGTTGGACGCGCCCGCGGCCAGTGCCATGGCGACGTCGCGGGGGTGGCGGACACCGCCGTCGGCCCACACGTGCTTGCCGTGCTTCCTCGCCTCGGCCGCGCACTCCAGGACGGCCGAGAACTGCGGCCGGCCCACACCGGTCATCATCCGGGTGGTGCACATGGCGCCGGGGCCGACGCCGACCTTGATGATGTCGGCGCCCGCGTCGATCAGGTCCTTGACGCCCTCGGCCGAGACGATGTTGCCGGCGGCGATCGGCACCTGCGGGTCGAGCGCGCGCACGGTACGGACCGCGGCGATCATCGACTCCTGGTGGCCGTGCGCCGTGTCGATGACGAGCGTGTCCACGCCCGCGTCGAGCAGCTGCTTGGCCTTGCCCGCGACATCTCCGTTGATGCCGACGGCCGCGGCGATGCGCAGCCTGCCGTCCTTGTCGACGGCCGGCGTGTACAGCGTGGCGCGCAGGGCGCCCTTGCGGGTGAGGATGCCGGCGAGCCGGCCGTCCTCGTCGACGGCGGGGGCGTAGCGCCGGTTGGCCGCGTCGAGCGTGTTGAAGGCCTCGCGCGGGTCGATGTCGGCGTCGAGGAGCAGCAGGTCCCGGGACATGACGACCTCGAGCTGCGTGAAGCGGTCGACCCCGCTCAGGTCCGCGTCCGTGACGACGCCGACCGGACGCGAGTCCTCGTCGACGACGACGCCCGCGTTGTGCGCCCGCTTGGGCAGCAGCGCGAGCGCGTCGGCCACCGTCTGGTGCGGGGCGAGCACGATCGGGGTGTCCAGCACCAGGTGGCGGCTCTTGACCCAGCCGACGACCTCGGCGACGACGTCGATCGGGATGTCCTGCGGGATCACCACGAGCCCGCCGCGCCGGGCCATGGTCTCGGCCATCCGGCGTCCGGCGACGGCGGTCATGTTGGCGACGACCAGCGGAATCGTGGTGCCCGTGCCGTCCGGGGCGGCCAGGTCCACGCCCTGACGCGACCCGACGGCGCTGCGGCTCGGCACCATGAAGACGTCGTCGTAGGTGAGGTCGTACGCGGGCTGGATGTCGTTGAGGAAACGCACGTGCTGCACATCCCAGTCGTTCAGAGGTGACCCCCGGACAGGTCAGCCAGGGGGAGAAGCACGTACTTGATTGTCCCACGGAGCCCGTGATGCGATGCCCGGACCGAACGTCCAAGCAGCTCGCCGGGATCCTAGGAGGATCCTCCGAGAGCGAGCACCATCGACAGCGCGGGCACCTGGTCCACCGCCGCGGAGAACACCTCCTGCGCGATCTCCCACTCCTCCGGCCGCGCCTTCGCGTACGGCCGCCAGTTGCGTACGACGACCAGCACCGGCCCGGACTCGGGCCCGTCCGGAAGGTCGGTGAGGCTGTCGGCGAGGGCGTCCCAGTTGCGCCCGAACCAGTCGGGCAGCTCCAGGTGCTTGGCACAGCGGTCCATCAGGGCCGCCTTGTCCGTGACCCCGTCGAGGTCCAGCGTGAGCACGTGCTCCGTCATCCAGCACCGTCCTGAGGCGATCGTGGTTGTGGGGGGGGGAACGATCAAGGTGGGGGGAACGATCAAGGGGACGGCCGTGACGACCGCCCCCTCGTGACCTGCCTGCCGCGGGGACCGGTCAGATGCCGTCCGGGTCCGTCCGGTTGAGGGCGGGCTTGGGCGTCGGCCCCGCCGTCATCAGATAGTCGGCCGCGGACGTGTCCGTCACCAGGCTGGTGACGAGCCCGGACCGCAGCACCGCGTCGATCGCGGCCGCCTTGCGCTGACCGCCCGCGATCGCGACGACCTCGGGCACCCGGCGCAGCTGGTCGGCTTTGACCGTGATGCACCGCTCGCCCAGGTCGCGTCCGACCCTGCGGCCGTCGGAGTCGAAGAGGTGCGCGGACATCTCGGCGGCGACCCCGAGCGAGGCGTAGTGGCTGCGCTCCTCGTCGCTGAGCATGTCGTGCACCGTCGAGATGCCCGCCTCCCAGGAGCCGATGGAGACACAGGCGACCGTGACCTTGTCGAAGTACTCGAAGGCCCGGGCGATCCCCGTCTGGTGACGCAGCGCGATCGCGGTGGCCGCGTCCGGCAGCAGCATCGGCGCGTAGATGGGGTGCGCGTCGCCGCCGGACACCTGGGCGGCGCGGCGGACGGCCTCGACCGAGCCGCGCTCGGCGGTGCCGGCGTCGTACACACCCGTCAACTGCACGACCGTGCAGGGCGGCAGCCGGTCCAGCGCCGCCGCCATGTGAATCGTGGACCGGCCCCAGGCCAGCCCCAGTACATCCCCCTCGTTGACCAGTTCGCCGAGCAGGTCGGCGGCGACTTCCCCGAGGTTCTCGGGGTCCGTGGTCTCCTCGGCCTCGGCCGGGGACTCGACCACGACGGCGTGCCTGAGGCCGTAGCGGGCGCGGAGCGCGTCCGAGCGCTCCGCGTCCAGTTCGGCCGGCACGCGGATCTCGATCCGTACGAGATCCCGTTCGAGGGCGGTCTCCAGGACCCGGGCCACCTTGAAGCGGCTGACGCCGAACTCCTCCGCGATCTGGATCTTGGACTTGCCCTCGAGGTAGAAGCGGCGGGCCATGGCCGCCGCCTGCACCAGCTCAGCGGGTCCCATCCGCATGGCTGACCGGCCCGCCGACATACCCGACACGGCGATCTCCTCACTGCTGTTCACACTCTGGATACGCCGTTCATCCTCGCAGATCCGGCGCAGTTGATCAGCTCTGATGGGAGCCGTTCACATTCCTGTCGGTAAGTGGTTGGTTCAGTGTTCACAAGCCCACGAGGCACCGGCGGTCGCCGCCTCCGCCTGAGCCCGCAGGCCACGGACCGCGGCAGCCGGGTCAGCGGCCCCGTACACGGCGGAACCGGCCACGAACACGTCCGCGCCCGCCTCGGCGCACCGCTCGATCGTCTCGGCCGAGACCCCGCCGTCGATCTGGAGCCACAGGTCGAGGCCGTGCTTGCTGATCAACTCGCGGGTGCGGCGGATCTTCGGCAGCATGATGTCGAGGAACGCCTGGCCTCCGAAGCCCGGTTCGACCGTCATGATCAGCAGCATGTCGAGTTCGGGCAGCAGGTCTTCGTACGGCTCGATCGGCGTCGCGGGCCTGAGTGCCATGGAGGCCCGGGCGCCCTTCGCCCGGATCTCGCGGGCGAGTCGCACGGGCGCGGCGGCCGCCTCGACGTGGAACGTCACGGACGAGGCACCCGCCTCGACGTACTGCGGGGCCCAGCGATCGGGGGCCTCGATCATCAGATGGCAGTCCAGCGGAGTGTCCGTCGCACGGGCCAGTGACTCTACGACCGGCACACCGAGCGTGAGGTTCGGGACGAAATGGTTGTCCATGACGTCGACGTGGAGCCAGTCGGCTCCATCGACCGCCTTCGCCTCGTCCGCAAGGCGGGCGAAGTCGGCGGACAGGATGCTGGGGTTGATCTGCACGGCCATGCCCCAAGCCTGCCATGCCCTCCGGGGGTTGGCGGCATCGGTCCTGGGTGGTTGCGGTCAGTTGTCGACAGACGGCCGTCCGTGGCCGGTCGCGCCCGCGCGGCGGAGCCGCAGATGTCTCAGCCCCGCGCCCCTTACGGGGCACTGGTGCGAGGGTGGAAATGACCGGGAACCGTGGGATCGGGCATCTCGTCTGCGGTCGGCGGGCGAAGTGGGTGGTGCTCGGGTTGTGGGTGGTGCTGCTGTTCCTGACGGCTCCGTTCGCCTCGAAGCTCACCGATGCCCAGGACAACGACGCGGCCTCCTGGCTGCCCGGGTCGGCCGAGTCGACGCAGGTGCTGGAGATCTCGGAGGACTTCCGGCCCGAGCAGATCCCCGCGGTCGTCGTCTACGCCCGTGAGGCGGGTCTGACGGCGCAGGACCGGGCGCGGATCGCCGAGGACGTCGGCCGGCTCAAGCAGCTCACCGACCACGGCATCCGGGGCGCCGAGACCCGCGGCCCGGTCTACGACCGCCCCACCGAACCGCGCGCCGCCCAGGTCTATGTGCCGATCACCATGGACGAGAAGGGCTGGGAGCGGATCGCCCCGGCCGTCGACTCGATCCGGGGCATCGTCGACGACGGCGCGGCCGGGCCGGCCGTGCACATCACCGGGCCCGGCGGCACTTCGGCGGACTTCTCCGAGGCCTTCGAGGGCATCGACTCGACCCTGCTGCTGTCGGCGATGGCGGTCGTCGTCGTCATGCTCCTGGCCACCTACCGCAGCCCGACCCTGCTCATCGTCCCGGTGCTGGCCGTGGTCGCCGCGCTGTTCACCGCGCAGGCCCTCATCTACTTCCTGGCCGAGCACGCGGGCCTGACGGTGAACGGTCAGAGCGCCGGAATCCTGACGGTGCTGGTGTTCGGCGCGGGCACGGACTACGCCCTGCTGCTGGTGGCCCGTTACCGGGAGGAACTGCGCCGGCACGAGGACCGGCACGAGGCGATGGCCCTGGCGCTGCACCGCGCGGGCCCGGCGGTACTGGCCTCCGGCGCCACGGTCGTCCTGAGCATGCTGGTGCTGCTGGCCGCCGAGATGAACTCCACCCGCGGTCTCGGCCCCGTCGCGGCCATCGGGGTGGCGGTGGCGCTGCTGGCGATGATGACGCTCTTCCCCGCCCTGCTGGTGATCTGCGGCCGCTGGATCTTCTGGCCGGCGATCCCGCACTTCGGCTCGGCCGATCCGACCGAGCACGGCGTCTGGGCCCGCACGGGCCGGGGCATCGCCCGCCGCCCGCGCATGATCTGGGCCGTGACGGCGCTCGTCCTGGCGATCTGTTCGCTCGGCCTGATCCAGTTGCGCGCGGAGGGCATCAGCAACGCGGACGCGTTCACCGGCACACCCGACTCGGTCACCGGCCAGGAGGTGTCCGAGAAGTACTTCCCGGCGGGCAGCGGCGATCCGCTCGTCATCGTCTCCGACCAGGCCCAGGCCCGGCAGGTGGGCGAGGCGGTGGCCGCCACCGAAGGCGTCGTGCCGACCTCCCTCGGGCTGCCGCCGGGCACGAAACCGGTCCACGACGGCCAGGTGCTGTTCGAGGCGACGATGACCGACCCGGCGGACAGCGAGGCCGCGAAGCAGACCGTGGAGCGGGTCCGGGACGCCGTGCACGCGGTGCCCGACGCCGACGCGCAGGTGGGCGGCGGCACGGCGGCCCTGCTGGACATGGACAAGGCGACCACGCACGACAACCTGCTGATCATCCCGTTGGTCCTGGTCGTGGTCCTGCTCATCCTCTGCGGTCTGCTGCGCGCCCTGATCGCCCCGCTGCTGCTGGTCGGGACGGTGATCCTGTCCTTCGCGGCGGCGCTGGGCATCAGCGCGCTCGCGTTCCGCCATGTCTTCGACTACGCGGGCGAGTCCACGGACTTCCCGCTCTTCGTCTTCGTCTTCCTGGTGGCCCTGGGCATCGACTACAACATCTTCCTGACCACCCGCATCCGCGAGGAGGCCGGCCGGCAGGGCACCCGGCAGGGCGTGGTGACGGGCCTGGCGGCGACCGGCGCGGTGATCACCTCGGCGGGCCTGGTCCTGGCCGGCACGTTCGCGGCGCTCGGCACCCTGCCCATGGTCGCCTTCGCGGAGATCGGCTTCGCGGTGGCCCTGGGCGTCCTCCTGGACACCTTCATCGTGCGGTCGGTGCTGGTCACCTCGCTGTTCCTGGACATCGGTCCGAAGGTGTGGTGGCCGAACCGCCGGCTGTCGAAATCCGATGAGCCCCGAGGCCCTTTGCATGACCATGCGAGTTGATGCATAATCTTCCTATGTCCAAGGTCCTCACCTCCCTTCCCGCCGGCGAGCGCGTCGGCATCGCCTTCTCCGGCGGGCTCGACACCTCGGTCGCGGTCGCGTGGATGCGCGACAAGGGTGCCGTTCCGTGCACCTACACCGCCGACATCGGCCAGTACGACGAGCCCGACATCGCCTCGGTGCCCGGTCGCGCGATGAGCTACGGCGCCGAGATCGCGCGCCTGGTCGACTGCCGCGCCGCGCTCGTCGAGGAGGGCCTGGCCGCGCTCACCTGCGGGGCGTTCCACATCCGCTCCGGCGGGCGCGCCTACTTCAACACGACGCCGCTGGGCCGTGCCGTCACAGGCACGCTGCTGGTCCGGGCGATGCTCGAGGACAACGTCCAGATCTGGGGCGACGGCTCGACCTTCAAGGGCAACGACATCGAGCGGTTCTACCGCTACGGCCTGCTCGCCAACCCGCACCTGCGGATCTACAAGCCCTGGCTGGACGCGGACTTCGTGACCGAGCTGGGCGGGCGCAAGGAGATGTCGGAGTGGCTGGTCGCCCATGACCTGCCCTACCGGGACAGCACGGAGAAGGCGTACTCCACCGACGCCAACATCTGGGGCGCCACCCACGAGGCCAAGACCCTGGAGCACCTGGACACCGGTGTGGAGACCGTCGAGCCCATCATGGGCGTGCGGTTCTGGGACCCGTTGGTCGAGATCGCCCCCGAGGACGTGACGATCGGCTTCGACCAGGGCCGTCCGGTCACGATCAACGGCAAGGAGTTCTCCTCCCCCGTCGACCTGGTGATGGAGGCCAACGCCATCGGCGGCCGGCACGGCCTGGGCATGTCGGACCAGATCGAGAACCGCATCATCGAGGCCAAGAGCCGCGGCATCTACGAGGCCCCGGGCATGGCCCTGCTGCACGCCGCCTACGAGCGGCTCGTCAACGCGATCCACAACGAGGACACCCTCGCCCAGTACCACAACGAAGGCCGCCGCCTGGGCCGCCTCATGTACGAGGGACGCTGGCTGGACCCGCAGGCGCTGATGATCCGCGAGTCGCTCCAGCGCTGGGTCGGCGCGGCCGTCACCGGCGAGGTCACCCTGCGGCTGCGCCGCGGCGAGGACTACTCGCTCCTCGACACGACCGGCCCGGCGTTCAGCTACCACCCGGACAAGCTGTCGATGGAGCGCACCGAGGACTCCGCGTTCGGTCCGGTGGACCGGATCGGCCAGCTCACCATGCGCAACCTCGACATCGCCGACTCCCGCGCCAAGCTGGAGCAGTACGTCGGCCTCGGCCTGATCGGCACCGGCAGCCCCACCGTCGGCGCCTCCCAGGCGGCCGCGACCGGCCTGATCGGCACCATGCCGGAGCTGCCGGAGGGCGGCGCCGAGGCCATCGCCTCCCGCGGCGAGGTCTCCGAGGACGAAGCGCTGCTGGACCGCGCGGCGATGGAGTTCGGCACGGACTGACCCCGAGGGGACGGACCACCCACAGCAGACGGCAGAGGCCGGCTCGACGCTCAGGGCGTCCGGGCCGGCCTCTGCCGTTGTCGTCGTACCCGGTTCTCAGCCGGTCTTCTTGATCAACGCCAGGTACATGGCGTCGGTGCCGTGCAGATGCGGCCACAGCTGGACGTCGGGCCCCTCCCCCAGCGCCGGTACGCCGGGCAGCAGGGGCCGCGCGTCGATCAGCTCGGCCTCCGGGTACTGCTTGAGCACGTCGGAGACGACGGCCCGGGTCTCGGCGAGATGCGGCGAGCAGGTCGCGTACCCGACGACGCCCCCGACCCGGACGGAATCCAGCGCGGTCCGCAGCAGCCCGCGCTGCAACGGACCGAACCCGTCGAGGTCCTCCGGCCGACGCCGCCAGCGCGCCTCGGGCCGCCTGCGCAGGGCTCCGAGCCCGGTGCACGGCACGTCCATCAGCACCCGGTCGAACGACCCGGGCCGCCACGGCGGCCGCGTCCCGTCGGCGGCGATGACCTGATACGGCCCCGGATTGCCGGCCAGCGCCTTGGCGACGAGCCCCGCCCGGTGCGGCTGCTTCTCGGAGGCGAGGAGGGCGGCCCCCCGCTGTGCGGCGAGGGCGGCGAGCAACGCCGCCTTGCCGCCGGGCCCGGCGCACCCGTCGAGCCACATCTCGTCACGGCCGTCGAGCGGTGCGTCGGCGAGCGCGAGCGCCACCAGCTGACTGCCCTCGTCCTGCACGCCGGCCCGCCCCTCCCGGACGGCGTCGATCGCGCCGGGCTCACCGCCCTCGGTGAGCCGCACCGCGTAGGGCGACCAGCGCCCGGTGACGGCGGCCTCCTCCCGGAGCAGTTCGTCGGTCGTGGCGCGCCCGGGCCGGGCGACGAGCGTCACCTCGGGCCGCTCGTTGTCGGCCTCCAGCAGGTCCTCGATACCGGCCCGGCCACCGCCGAGGGAGTCCCACAGCGCGGAGACGACCCAGCGCGGGTGCGAGTGCACGACGGCGAGGTGGTCCTCGGGGTCGTCGTCGTAGGGCGGAGCGACCTTCTCGATCCACTCGTCGAGATCGTGCGCCGCGACCTTGCGCAGCACGGCGTTGACGAACTTGGCCCGCCCGTCGCCGAGGACGATCCGGGCGAGGTCGACGGAGGCGGAGACGGCGGCATGGGTCGGGATGCGCGTCCCGAGCAGCTGATGCACGCCGAGGCTCAGCACGTCGAGGACCGGCGGGTCGACCTCGCGCAGCGGCCGGTCGACACAGGCGGAGATGACGGCGTCGTAGGTCCCCTGCCGCCGCAGTGTCCCGTAGACCAGCTCGGTGGCGAGGGCCGCGTCCCGCGCGTCGAACTTCTCGGGCCCCTCCTTCTCGCGCGCCTTGCGCAGCAGCGGCGGCAGCACGAGGTTGGCGTACGCGTCCCGCTCGTCCACCGCCCGCAACGCCTCGAAGGCGAGCAGACGGACGGGGTCCTTCTGGGGCCGGCGGTAGGGCTTGCCCGGCGTGCGGGAACGGTGGGACTGATCGCTCACGAAAAGGTGCTCCGGATTGCAGGATGAAAGGTGCGTCCAGCGTACGTCGACGGCGAGACGGGGAGAGTTCGCGGGTGGGGCTCGCGGCGGGAGCCCGCAGCAGAACCCGGCGCACGAACCGGAAGCCGGCCGCGAAGGCGCCCCGAGCGGGCCGGCCCACGCCCGTGCCTTGCTCACGGGCCGAGGACCGGGCTCGCGGACCCGGCCGGGTCCGGCGGCCAGGCGTCGGCGTCGCGAGCAACCCTGGTGCGGGCCGGGCAGGGCCCGTCGGCAGAACCGGCCGGGCGGAAGGCTCGTGCCGTGGTCGGGCTTACGCGCCGACGACCTCGTCGTCACCGATGCGGACGCCCCGGGCCCAGTCCGCGGCGCGCATCGGCTTCTTGCCCTGCGCCTGTACCCACAGCAGCTCGACGGCGTACGAGCCCGTGCCGACGTGCACACTGTTCTTGCCGACGGAGAGCGCGCCCGCCGCGAGATCGGTGCGCTCGGGCGCGGGCTGGACATGGATCAGCTTGAGCCGCTCGCCCCGGAAGACGGTCCAGGCGCCGGGCGCGGGGGTGCACCCGCGCACGACCCGGTCGACGCGGAGAGCCGGCGCGGCCCAGTCGACCTGGGCGTCCTCGACGTTGATCTTCGGCGCGAGGGTGATCCCCTCGGACGGCTGCGGGACGGCCTTCAGGGTGCCGTCCTCGATCCCGTCCATGGTCGCGGCGAGCAGCCCGCTGCCGGCGAAGGCGAGCCTGGTGAGCAGGTCACCGCTGGTGTCGGTGGGCCGGATCTCCTCGGTGACCGTCCCGTACACCGGCCCGGAGTCGAGCCCCTCCTCGATGAGGAAGGTGGAGGCGCCGGTGATCTCGTCCCCGGCCATGACGGAGTGCTGCACCGGGGCCGCCCCCCGCCAGGCGGGCAGCAGGGAGAAGTGCAGGTTGACCCAGCCATGGGCCGGGATGTCCAGCGCCACCCTGGGCAGCAGCGCGCCGTAGGCCACGACGGGACAGCAGTCGGGCGCGATCTCCGTCAGCCGCTCCAGGAACTCCGGATCCCGCGGCCTGCCGGGCTTCAGCACCTCGATCCCGGCCTCCTCGGCCCGCTGGGCGACAGGAGAGGCGACCAGCCGCCGCCCCCGCCCGGCAGGCGCGTCGGGCCGCGTCACGACGGCAGCCACCTCGTGCCGCCCGGAGGCGATGAGAGCGTCCAGAGCGGGAACGGCGACCTCGGGGGTACCGGCGAAGACGAGCTTCATGAGTGGGCGGGACCTCTCGGGAAAACGGACGACGGGCAACGCACAAGTTTAGGACGGACGACAGGACGGCCGAACGGAACGGCCGCCGACCGCGGTGGTGCGCGGCCGGGAGAGGAACGCGGCGAAGGCCGAGGGCCGAGGGCCGAGCCGCGCACACCCCGCCCCAGGGGGCGTACGCATATGCCCATACGCCCCCACACCGTGACCAGCGGAGCGAACCCGCGTTGGTCAAGAAAGAGTTGACCACACCTTCTTCAACGCCGGTTCGAGAGGCTTGTTCATGGCCGACCATGCAACCCACGACGCCCAGGCCCGGGCCAGCCTGCACTTGCTGGTGCGGGACATCGAGCGGGTCCGCCGGCAGGTGGACGCACTGCGCACCCTCACCGCCCAGCTGGGCAACGTCTACCGCCCCCGCCGCTCCGGCCCCTCCACGGGCTTCGTCGTCTACGGACGCGCCCCCGCCCCGACGGTCCGCCTCGCCCAGGAACTGCGGGACAGCGTCGAGACGCTGGTCACCGCGGCGGTGGACTTCGACCGTTCGCTCGGCTTCTCGTGGGATGCGGTGGGCTCCGCGCTAGGGGTCACCAAGCAGGCGGTCCACCGCCGCTACGGCGCCCGCCGCGCCACCGCCACCGCCACCGCGACCACCGCCGAGGCCGAGCGGCCGACGGAGCCGAGCGGCGCCCGCACGGTCAGCGTGAACACGGGCATCCAGACGGTTCCCACGGTCCCCGCCGCCCGCTCGATGCCGACCCAGCCGACGGCCGGCAGCCCGTCCCTGCGCGACGAGGTGAGGCCGACCGCCTTCCCCGGCCCACGCAACGGCTGACCGACCCCGCACCAGCCCGTCCCGCACCAACCCGCATCGCCCCCTGCCCTCTCGGCCATCCCCGAGAGGGCAGCCGCACATCCGCCCCCGAGTCCGCCGCCCTCACCCGATGTCCGGCGGATCGATCCGCACCCGCACCCGCGCGGCCTCCTCCCCGCCCCGGGCCATCCGCGCCGCCTGCGCCGCCTTCAGGGCGCCGGCCAGCGCCGCCCCCTTCCCCGGCGGCACCCGGACCAACGCCCGCTCCCACTCGTCCCCGGGTGGCGGCGCGCCCGGCCGCCGAGGCCGCCCCGCAGGGCCGGCCGGCACCGGAACCGGCCCCAGCACCTCCGCCTCCCGAGGCAGTTCGACGGCGCCCAGGAACGCGGCCACCGCCTCCGCCGTCCCCGACACGGACGCCATCCGCGACACCGGCGGGAAGCCCAGCTCGGCCCGCTCTGCGAGCTCGCGCACCGCGTGCCCCACGGGATCCCAGCGCACCAGCGCCTGCACGGGCCGCAGGGTCGGCTCGGCGACGACGACCACGGTCCCCCCGTCGCCCTGCGGCCGGACGAGCGCGGCGGCCGCGATCCAGCGGCGCAGCGCGTCCTCCCCGGCCCGTAGGTCGGGCCGCCCCAGCATGGCCCAGCCGTCCAGCAGCAGCGCGGCCGCGTAGCCGCCCTCGGCGACCGGCTCGGCCCCGGGCGTGGACACGACGAGCGCGGGCGTTCCCGGCACGGTGTCCAACACCTGCTCGCGCCCCGACGTCCGCACAGGGACGGCGGGAAACGCCCGCCCCAGCTCCTCGGCCGTCCGCCGCGCCCCCACGATCTGAGCGCGCAGCCGGAACGACCCGCAGTCGGGGCAGTGCCAGGCACTCTCCTCCCGCCCGCACCACCCGCACCACAGTGCGCCCCCGTCGCGGCCGTCTCGGCCGCCGTCCCGCGCCTCCAGCGGTCCGGAGCAGTGCCGGCACCGGGCGGCGGCGCGACACTGCGCGCACGCCATCCGCGGCACGTACCCCCGCCGGGGCACCTGTACGAGCACCGGGCCGTGCCGCAGCCCTTCGCGGACCGCCTGCCAGGCGAGGGTGGGCAGCCGGGCGGCCCGGGCGGCCTCGTCACGGGCGAGGTCCTGGTCGCCGACGGTCCGCACGAGCGGAGCACTGCGCCGCACCAGCTCCCGCGCGGCGACCAGCGGCCGTGCCCACCCGCTCTCCACGAGCTGGGCGGCCTCCACGGTGCAGCTCCAACCCCCCAGCAGGAAACCGCACTTGTCCTGCGCGGCCCGCAGCAGCAGCACCTCCCGGGCATGGGGCAGCGGCGCGTGCTGCTCGCTGTGGCTGTCGTCCCCGTCGTCCCAGATCGCGACCAGTCCGAGGTTCTGCACCGGCGCGAACATCGCGGCGCGCGTCCCGACGACCGCCCGTACCGACCCGCGCCGCACGGCGAGCCACTCCCGGTACCGCTTCTCGGGCCCGGCGTCCGCCGTGAGCTGCGCATGACGGCCCGCTCCCAGCAGCGCCGTCAGCGCCGCGTCGACCCGTGCGGCGACCCGCCCGTCCGGCACGACGACCAGCGCCCCGCGCCCGGAGGCGAGGGTCGCGGCGACGGCCCGGGCGAGGCCCTCGCTCCACTCGGGCCCGGGCAGCGCGTTCCACACCGCCCGAGGCGCGCCCCCGGAGGCGAGCGACTCGAGAAACGCGCCTCCCCGCTCGTACCGCTCCCAGGTTCCGGCCTCCGGCGCCTGCGGCGGCAAAAGCAGCGCGGGCGACGGCTTCTGCTCGGCGCGTGCGTTGCGCGGCGGCACGGCCAGTTGCAGCACATCGGCCAGGCTTCCCGCGTACCGGTCGGCCACGGCCCGCGCCAGCCCCAGCAGTTCCTCGCCGAGCACCGGTTCGGGCGACACCACCTGGGCGAGCGCGGCGAGCGGCCCGGCGTAGTCCGACGCGGCGAGCCGCTCGACGAGGAACCCGTCGATGAGCCCGCCGCCCTCGCGCCGCCCTTCCCGCACCCGCCCGCGGCCGGCCCCGAACCGCACCCGCACCCGCACGCCCGGCTGCGCGTCGGCGTCCAGCTCGGCCGGTACCGCGTAGTCGAAGTACCGGTCCAGGTGCAGCACGCCCTTGTCGACGAGCACCCGCGCGACCGGCAACTCCTCGGCCAGCGCGGCCCCCCGCCACGTCCGGGGCTTGGCCCGGGGCACCTTGGCCTGCCGCACGCTCTCCCGGATCAGCGCGAGCTGCTCCGGTGGCGCGCCCTCCCCGGCCGCGCCACCGCCCCCCTGCCCGTTCTCGCTGCTCACACCTGCATTCCTACCAAACACCACTGACAGACGCCGAAGCCCGGCCTCCCCGAGGGAGGCCGGGCTCTACGTCGGTGCGGGCTGCGGGCAGTACACACCGTGCCGCCGGTACAGGCGGTGCGGGTGCGGTCCTACAGGCCCGCGGCCTTGCGCAGCGCGTCCACGCGGTCCGTGCGCTCCCAGGTGAAGTCGGGGAGCTCACGGCCGAAGTGGCCGTACGCGGCGGTCTGGGCGTAGATCGGGCGCAGCAGGTCGAGGTCGCGGATGATCGCGGCCGGGCGGAGGTCGAAGACCTCGTCGATGGCCTTCTCGATCTTCTCGGCGTCGACCTTGGCGGTGCCGAAGGTCTCGACGAAGAGACCGACCGGCTCGGCCTTGCCGATCGCGTAGGCGACCTGGACCTCGCAGCGGGCCGCGAGACCGGCCGCCACCACGTTCTTCGCCACCCAGCGCATCGCGTACGCGGCCGAGCGGTCGACCTTGGACGGGTCCTTGCCCGAGAAGGCGCCGCCGCCGTGCCGGGCCATGCCGCCGTAGGTGTCGATGATGATCTTGCGACCGGTGAGGCCGGCGTCGCCCATCGGGCCGCCGATCTCGAAGCGGCCGGTCGGGTTGACCAGCAGACGGTAGTTCTCGGTGTCGAGCTTGATGCCGTCGTCCAGGAGGGCCTTCAGCTCCACCTCCACGACGAACTCGCGGATGTCGGGGGCCAGCAGCGAGTCCAGGTCGATGTCGGACGCGTGCTGCGAGGAGACGACGACGGTGTCCAGACGGACTGCCTTGTCGCCGTCGTACTCGATGGTGACCTGGGTCTTGCCGTCGGGGCGCAGGTAGGGGATGGTCCCGTTCTTGCGGACGTCCGACAGGCGCTTCGACAGCCGGTGCGCGAGGAAGATCGGCAGCGGCATCAGGGTCGGCGTCTCGTCGGAGGCGTAGCCGAACATCAGGCCCTGGTCGCCGGCGCCCTGGCGGTCCAGCTCGTCCTCGTCGCCCTCGACCCGGGACTCGTAGGCGGTGTCGACGCCCTGCGCGATGTCCGGGGACTGGGCGCCGATGGACACCGACACGCCGCAGGAGGCGCCGTCGAAGCCCTTCTTGGAGGAGTCGTAGCCGATCTCGAGGATCTTGTCGCGCACGAGCTGGGGGATCGGCGCGTAGGTCTTGGTGGTGACCTCACCGGCCACATGCACCAGACCGGTCGTGATCAGGGTCTCCACGGCGACCCGGGAGGTCGGGTCCTCGCGCAGCAGGGCATCGAGGATGGTGTCGCTGATCTGGTCAGCGATCTTGTCGGGGTGACCCTCGGTCACAGACTCCGAAGTGAACAGGCGACGGGACACAACGCTCCCTGGGGTTGCAGCGGCTGCTGGCTGATCATTGGCGGACGCGACGGGAGCTGCGCCCGGCGTCGTCCGAGAACAGTTTATCGGTCCTGCCCTGCCACCGGCCCACCTGTCTCGCCTCTCGGGAGCGCTGTGACCTGCGGCACGGGCATTCTGCCGAATGCCGAGCACCCTTGCCAGGGCACCACGCCCCGAATCGAGAGCGGCGGACGGCAACGGCGAAGCGCATCAAACAGTCAGCTCAGTCGCCGCGCCACCAGGTCCCATACGGTTTCGGCCAGGGCTTCCTTGGGGCCGTGTGCCACGGGGGTTTCGCTGCCGTCGGCGCCCAGCACGAGTGCCTCGTTCTCCTCGGAGCCGAAGGTCTTGCGCTCCCCCACCTCGTTCACCACCAGCAGATCGCACCCCTTGCGGCGCAGCTTCGCCCGGCCGTTGGCGAGGACGTCGTCGGTCTCGGCCGCGAAGCCGACGACCACCTGATTGGGGCGCGCCCGGTCGGCCGATATCTCCGCGAGAATGTCCGGATTTCGCACAAGAACGATGGGGTCCGGTTCCTTGCCGTCCTTCTTCTTGATCTTTCCGGCCGCGTAGGTCTGCGGCCGGAAATCGGCCACGGCGGCCGCCATGACGACCGCGTCGGCGTCCGGGGCCGCCTTCAGGACCGCCTCGCGCAGTTGCACGGCGGTGCCGACCTGGACGACGTCGACCCCGGCGGGGTCCGGCAGGCCGGTGTTCGCCGCGATCAGGGTGACCCGGGCGCCGCGGGCGGCGGCGGTGCGGGCGAGGGCGTAGCCCTGCTTGCCGGAGGAGCGGTTGCCGAGGAAGCGGACCGGGTCGAGGGGCTCGCGGGTGCCGCCGGCGCTGACCACGACGTGCCGGCCGGTCAGGTCCGGTTCGCGCACTCCGCGGGCCAGGACGCGGCGGCAGACCTCGAAGATCTCGCCCGGGTCGGGCAGCCGGCCCTTGCCGGTGTCGACGCCGGTGAGGCGGCCGACGGCCGGCTCGATCACGACGGCGCCCCGGCGGCGCAGCGTGGCCACGTTCTCCTGGGTGGCCGGGTGCTCCCACATCTCCGTGTGCATCGCGGGGGCGAAGACGACCGGACAGCGGGCCGTCAGGAGGGTGTTGGTGAGGAGGTCGTCGGCGAGCCCGTGGGCGGCCTTGGCGAGCATGTCGGCGGTGGCCGGGGCGACGACCACCAGGTCGGCGTGCTGGCCGATGCGGACGTGCGGGACCTCGTGGACGTCGTCCCAGACCTCCGTGGAGACGGGGTGGCCGGAGAGGGCGGACCAGGTGGCGGCGCCGACGAAGTGCAGCGCGGAGGCGGTGGGGACGACGCGGACGTCGTGCCCCGACTCCGTCAGTCTGCGCAGCAGTTCGCAGGCCTTGTAGGCGGCGATGCCACCACTGACCCCCAGAACGACCTTCGGCTTGTCCACCGTCTCTCCCCCGTCTCTCCGCGGCTCGGCACCGTACGAGTCCATCACACACCACAGGCCCGGCAGTGGCACTGCCGGGCCTGTGGATAAGTCACACGCGATCTGAAAGTACTACTGCGCGGGGCCCTCGACGGCCTCGGACGTCAGCAGACCGGCGTTGATCTCGCGGAGGGCGATGGAGAGCGGCTTCTCGTGGACGTGGGTGTCCACGAGCGGACCGACGTACTCGAGGAGGCCCTCGCCGAGCTGCGAGTAGTACGCGTTGATCTGGCGGGCCCGCTTGGCCGCGTAGATCACGAGGCTGTACTTCGAGTCGGTGGCCTCGAGGAGCTCGTCGATCGGCGGGTTGATGATGCCCTCGGGCGCGGAGATGGAAGAGGACACGCTCTACCTTCCGATGGATGGGAAAAGATCGGTCGTGATCACAGCGCCGGTGGTTTCAGCACGAGTGATCACACAACATCCACCAAGGCTAGCAGCTCGCGCGCCACGTCCTCGACGGAGGTGTTGACGAGGGTCACGTCGAACTCCGGCTCGGCCGCGAGTTCGATCTTCGCGGCCTCGAGCCGGCGCTCGATCACCTCGGGCGGTTCGGTGCCCCGCCCGGTCAGTCTGCGCACCAGCTCCTCCCAGGAGGGCGGAGCCAGGAACACCAGCTGGGCCTCCGGCATGGACTCGCGGACCTGCCGGGCGCCCTGGAGGTCGATCTCCAGGAGCACCGGCTCGCCCGACTCCAGGCGCTCCAGCACCGCGGTGCGCGGAGTGCCGTAGCGGTTGCCGGCGAACTCGGCCCACTCCAGCAGTTCGCCGTTGGCGATCAGCTTGTCCATCTCCTCGTCGGAGACGAAGAAGTAGTGGACTCCGTGCTGCTCGCCGGGGCGAGGCCTCCGCGTCGTCGCCGACACCGAGAGCCAGGCCTCGGGGTGTTCCTTGCGCATATGGGCGACGACCGTGCTCTTGCCGACCCCGGAGGGGCCGGAGAGCACGGTCAGCCGCGGACGTACGTCCGGGGGCTCGGGGGTCGTCCCCCGGAATGTTGCAGCCATGCAGCGATTATTCCAGCAATCCCGGAGTGCCCGGGACTCCGTTCCCGCAGGACCCGGGAATCAGGAGCCGGTGCTGCCGAACTCCCGCTCCAGGGAGGCGATCTGGTTGGAACCGAGGCCGCGCACGCGGCGGCTCTCGGAGATGCCGAGTCGCTCCATGATCTGCTTGGCGCGGACCTTGCCCACGCCCGGAAGCGACTCCAGGAGGGCGGAGACCTTCATCTTGCCGATGACGTCGTTTTCCTGACCCTGCTTGATGACCTCGTGAAGCGAGGCGCCGGAGTGCTTCAGTCGATTCTTGACCTCGGCCCGCTCCCGGCGAGCCGCGGCGGCCTTTTCGAGCGCGGCTGCGCGCTGTTCGGGGGTAAGGGGCGGAAGAGCCACGCCTACGTCACCTCGGATGTCGAACTGTCGGATACGGACCGGTGAGGAACCTAGTCGCCCCACACCTGGTGAGTTACGAGCAACACGCGCTGCCCGTTCACTCTCCGTCGGAGACTAGCGGCCAACTCCGCCAGAGTCAGCGAGAACCCAGGAAAAGTCCTGGTCAGCCTCCGCAGGGCCGGACATTTAAGACATACTGCCCTGGATTTGAGGATGTATCCAGACTCAAGTCGGCCCAGGGCCGCCCGACCGAGCCCCCGGTCGGGCGGTCGCGGCCCGTCAGGCGGAGGCCACGGCGGCCCGGACCGCTTGCGCGAACCGATCCACCGCGTCACGCAGAGCGACGATGTCGGAACCGTGACGCAGCACACCTCGGCTGACGTTCGGCACGACATTGCGCACCGCGGACCCGAAGACCCGGGGAAGGTCGGCCGGGGTCGCCCCCTGGGCGCCGACGCCGGGCGCGAGGAGCGGGCCGTTGATGTCGAGGTCGTACGTCGAGAGGTCGCCCAGGGTGGCCCCGACGACCGCGCCGAAGGAGCCCAGCGGCTCCTCCCCCACGTTCTCGGCGGCCAGGTGCGCCAGCATCGTCGCGCCGACGTCGCGACCGTCGGCCCGCACCGCGTGCTGGACCTCGCCGCCCTCCGGGTTGGAGGTCAGCGCCAGCACGAACAGTCCGGTGCCGCTCTCGCGGGCCAGGGCCACCGCCGGCGACAGGGACCCGTAGCCGAGGTAGGGCGAGACCGTGAGGGCGTCGGAGAACAACGGGGCGTCCGGCTGCAGGAACGACTCGGCGTACGCGGCCATGGTCGAGCCGATGTCGCCGCGCTTGGCGTCCATCACGACCAGGGCGCCGGCCGCCCGCGCCTCCTGCACCGTCTTCTCCAGGACCGCGACCCCGCGCGAGCCGAACCGCTCGAAGAACGCGCTCTGCGGCTTCAGCAGGGCGACCCGGTCCGCCGTCGCCTCGACGACCGTGCGGCTGAACCGCTCCAGGCCGGCGACGTCGTCGTTCAGACCCCACTCGGCGAGCAGGGAGGCGTGCGGGTCGATGCCGACGCAGAGGGGTCCACGCTCGTCCATGGCACGACGCAGCCGCGCGCCGAAGGGCTCCAGGGTCATGCCGTCTTCCTCACGTCGGCGCCGACCGCGTCGGCGAGAGTGGCGTAGGGGCTCGTCCGCAGCCGGGCGGCCAGGCCCTTGTGGATCGCGCGTCCCCAGAAGGGGCCCTCGTAGATGAAGGCGCTGTACCCCTGGACCAGGGTGGCGCCGGCCAGGATGCGCTGCCAGGCGTCCTCGGCGTCCTCGACGCCGCCGACGCCCACGAGGGTGATGCGGTCGCCCACGCGCGCGTAGAGGCGTCGCAGTACCTCCAGGGAGCGGGCCTTGAGGGGCGCTCCGGACAGCCCGCCGGTCTCCTTCACCAGGGAGGGGTCGGACGTCAGCCCGAGGCCCTCGCGCGCGATGGTGGTGTTCGTGGCGATGATCCCGTCCAGTCCGAGTTCGACGGCCAGGTCGGCGACCGCGTCGACGTCGTCGTCCGCCAGGTCCGGGGCGATCTTCACCAGCAGCGGGACCCGGCGCGTGGTCACCACGCGGTCGGCGGCATCGCGGACGGCGCTCAAGAGGGGGCGCAGCGCCTCCGTGGCCTGGAGGTTGCGCAGCCCCGGCGTGTTCGGCGAGGACACGTTCACGACCAGATAGTCGGCGTACGGCGCGAGCCGCTCGGCGGACTTCACGTAGTCGCCGACGGCCTCCTCCTCGGGGACGACCTTGGTCTTGCCGATGTTCACGCCGACCACGGGCTTGAAGACGGCCGTACGGGAGGCGAGGCGCGCGGCGACGGCGAGCGAGCCCTCGTTGTTGAAGCCCATGCGGTTGATCAGCGCCCGGTCCTTCACGAGCCGGAACAGCCGCTGTTTGGGGTTGCCCGGCTGCGGCTCCCCGGTGACCGTGCCGATCTCGACGTGGTCGAAGCCCAGCATCGACATCCCGTCGATCGCGACCGCGTTCTTGTCGAAGCCGGCGGCGAGCCCGAACGGGCCGTGCATGCGCAGCCCGAAGGCCTCGGTGCGCAGTTCCTCGTAGCGGGGGGCGAGGGCGGCCGCGACGAACGTGCGCAGCACCGGGACGCGGGCGGCGCGCCGGATCCAGCGGAAGGCCAGGTGGTGGGCCTGCTCCGGGTCCATCCGCTTGAAGACGAGATTGAAGAAGATCTTGTACATGGTTCCCTCATGAAGGGCACGAAGAAGGGGACACCGTTTCCTCGGTGTCCCCCTCTTCGGCTGCTAGATGAATGAGTCCAAGGGGTGTCGTTGCGGTCAGTGATCGTAGGCGGTCAGCGACCGTTTGATCGGTTGCCCGGTTTTGTCGTTGTGCCA
>NZ_JBFAKW010000129.1:0-26654 GCF_040655955.1 Streptomyces sp. NPDC050263
TCGACACACCCCACCCAACGCCACACCCCGGCCCGAGGACACCCCCGGACCGGTCACACCATACGAATCAACGACCCGCGAAGTACGGGCCTAGAGCTGCGCGACCCAGGGGCGCGGGGCTGTACTGGACATGCGGCTACCGCCGCGCGTGCGCGACCAGCCACACTGAACCCAAAGCCGCCCACAACCAAGGATCGAAGATGACCCGCGTGATCGCCGGCGCAGCCGGCGGACGCCGATTGGCCGTCCCCCCGGGCAACGGAACCCGCCCCACTTCCGACCGCGCCCGAGAGGGACTCTTCTCCACCTGGCAGTCCCTGCTCGGCGGCCCCCTGGACGGCGAACGCGTCCTCGACCTCTACGCCGGATCGGGGGCAGTGGGCCTGGAAGCGCTTTCCCGCGGCGCGAGCCACACCCTCCTCGTCGAGGCCGACGCGAGAGCCGCCCGCACGATCAGGGAGAACGTGAAGACCCTCGGCCTCCCCGGCGCCGAGGTCCGCGCGGGCAAGGCCCAACAGGTCGTTCAGACGGAGCCCACCGCGCCGTACGACCTCGTCTTCCTCGACCCTCCCTACGCCGTCACGGACGACGATCTTCGGGAGATCCTGCTCACACTCCGCTCGGGGGGCTGGCTCGCGGCCGATGCCCTCGTCACCGTGGAGCGCAGCACCAGAGGCGGAGAGTTCGGTTGGCCGGACGGCTTCGAAGCGCTCCGGGCCCGTCGCTACGGCGAGGGAACGTTTTGGTACGGTCGCGCCGCCTCTACGTGTGAAGACGCACGATGACCGGACCGGAGAGCGAGGGACCACAAGTGCGCCGTGCCGTCTGTCCCGGGTCGTTCGACCCGATCACCAACGGACACCTCGACATCATTTCCCGCGCCTCCCGTCTCTATGACGAGGTCTATGTCGCGGTCATGATCAACAAGGCCAAGAAGGGCCTGTTCGAGATCGACGAGCGGATCGAGCTGATCCGCCGGGTCACCGCCGAATACGGCAACGTCCGGGTCGAGGCCTTCCACGGCCTCCTCGTCGACTTCTGCAAGCAGCGCGACATCCCCGCCATCGTGAAGGGCCTGCGCGCGGTCAGCGACTTCGACTACGAGCTGCAGATGGCCCAGATGAACAACGGCCTCTCGGGCGTCGAGACGCTGTTCGTGCCCACCAACCCCACCTACAGCTTCCTCTCCTCCTCGCTCGTCAAGGAGGTCGCGACCTGGGGCGGAGACGTCTCCCACCTGGTCCCGCCGCTGGTCCTCGAAGCCCTGAACAAGCGCCTCCGCAGCGACTGATGGGGCTACAGTCGTCCCGTCCGTCTCCAACACAGCTGTAGAGAGTGGCGAGCAACCGGTGGACGTGCAGAAGAAGCTCGACGAGATCGTCACGGCGGTCTCCAGTGCCCGGTCGATGCCGATGTCGGCCTCGTGCGTGGTCAACCGCGCGGATCTGCTCGCCCTGCTGGAAGAGGTGCGCGCGGCCCTGCCCGACTCGCTCGCCCAGGCCCAGGAGCTGATCGGCGGCCGTGAGCAGATGGTCGAGCAGGCCCGCCAGGAGGCCGAGCGGATCATCTCCACCGCGCACGCCGAGCGCGGCTCCCTGATCTCCGACACCGAGATCGCCCGCCGCTCCCAGGCCGAGGCCGACCGCATCCTCGCGGAGGCCCGCAAGGAGGCCGAGGAGGTCCGCGCGGACGCCGACGACTACGTCGACTCCAAGCTCGCCAACTTCGAGGTCGTCCTCACCAAGACGCTCGGCTCCGTCGGCCGCGGCCGCGAGAAGCTCCTCGGCACCGGTCCCGGCCTCGACGAGAACGGCCACGGCGACGAGGACGCCCCCGAGCGCAGCCATGACCCGGAGACCCTGCGCCGCGACGCCGACGCCTACGTCGACACCAAGCTGGGCGCCTTCGAGGCGGTCCTCGCGAAGACCCTGGACGCGGTCGGCCGCGGCCGCCAGAAGCTGCACGGCCGCATCGCCTCGGACGACCTCGGGGCCCTCTCCGACGACCTCTCGACGTTCCAGCACTCCTCCGACGCCGACTACCTCGCCGACCTGGCTGCCCTCGCGGAGCGGGACAACGCGGCCGAGCCGCCCGTCCAGCAGCCGTACGAACAGCCGCAGGAGGCCTACGCCTACCAGCAGCCGCAGCAGCAGGACCCGTACGGCGGCGGCTACGGGCAGCAGCAGGCGTACGGCCAGCAGGACGCGTACGGCTATCAGCAGGCCGACCCCTACGCGTACCAGGGCTACGACACCCAGCAGGCCCCCTACGACCCGAACCAGGCCGTACCGCAGCCGCAGGCGCACCAGCAGTCCCAGCAGTCCCAGCAGTCCCAGCAGGGTTACGCCCTCGACGAGACCAGCCTCTTCGACACCGGCATGATCAGCGCCGAGCAGTTGCGCGCCTATGAGCAGGAGCGCGGGCTGTAGCAGCCCCGCACACGGCCTGCTCCCGGCCCCGGATTGGGCTGTGGGCGAAAGCTCCAGTATCCTGGCTCTTCGGTCGCGTGTACGTCCGCGATCACCGCTGCCCGCAACACCGAGGGGCAGCGGTCCTCTGAGCTCAGAAGATCGAAAGCAGGAATGGCTCTGAACGCCCGCCTCGACCACCGCAAGCCTCTCGTGTTCGACACGCACGAGCTGGGGCGGCGGCCTGGTGCGCTACAGCGCCTGACCCGCGAGATCGACGCTCCCAAGGATCTCGGGATCCCGGGAGTCGTCGGAGTGCCGGAAGGCTCTCCGGTGGAGCTCGAGCTCCGACTCGAGTCGGTCATGGAAGGGGTGCTCGTCACAGGCACCGTCCGTGCGCAGGCCGAGGGGGAGTGCGTAAGGTGTCTGGAGCCGCTCGAGCTCGAGCTCGAAGCGGACTTCCAGGAGATGTTCTCGTACCCTGACGCCGACGACCGGGGCCGCCCCAAGGCGGAGCCGGCCGACGACGCCGAGGAAGACGAGGACATGCTCTTCATCGAGGACGGCCTGTTCGACCTCGAACCCGTGCTGCGCGATGCGGTGGTGCTCGCACTGCCCATGCAGCCGGTGTGCCAGGACGACTGTCTGGGCCTGTGCTCCGAGTGCGGGGCGCGGCTGACGGACGACCCGGACCACCACCACGACGCCACCGACATTCGTTGGGCGGCACTGCAAGGACTCGCCGGTTCACTCGGAGACGGCGAGAAGGACGAGATGAGCGGCGGCGCGCTTCCATCAGCGCACGCCGACGAGAAGCAGGAGAAGTAGCCGTGGCTGTTCCGAAGCGGAAGATGTCGCGCAGCAACACGCGCCACCGCCGGTCGCAGTGGAAGGCTGCGGTCCCCACCCTGGTTGCGTGCGAGCGCTGCCACGAGCCCAAGCTGCAGCACATCGCGTGCCCGTCTTGCGGCACCTACAACAAGCGCCAGGTCCTCGAGGTCTGAGCGGCTGGTGAGAGGCTTCATGTCTGACGCCAAGGCGGACACGACCGCCAAGAAACAGGCGGACAACACGGCCTCGTCCCACACGCTTCTGGAAGGGCGGCTCGGCTATCGGCTCGAGTCCGCCCTTCTGGTGCGTGCACTGACCCACCGTTCCTACGCGTACGAGAACGGCGGTCTGCCGACGAACGAGCGGCTGGAGTTCCTCGGGGACTCCGTGCTCGGCCTCGTCGTCACGGACACGCTGTACCGCACCCACCCCGATCTGCCCGAAGGCCAACTGGCCAAGCTGCGGGCCGCGGTGGTCAACTCACGTGCGCTGGCGGAGGTCGGTCGTGGTCTCGACCTGGGCTCCTTCATCCGGCTCGGCCGGGGTGAAGAGGGCACGGGCGGCCGGGACAAGGCGTCCATCCTCGCCGACACCCTTGAAGCGGTGATCGGCGCGGTCTATCTCGATCAGGGCCTCGACGCGGCCTCCGAACTGGTGCACCGCCTGTTCGACCCGCTCATCGAGAAGTCCTCGAACCTCGGTGCCGGCCTGGACTGGAAGACCAGTCTCCAGGAGCTCACCGCGACCGAAGGGCTCGGCGTCCCCGAGTACCTGGTCACGGAGACCGGCCCCGACCACGAGAAGACCTTCACTGCTGCCGCCCGCGTCGGAGGCGTCTCGTACGGCACCGGCACCGGCCGCAGCAAGAAGGAGGCGGAGCAACAGGCCGCCGAGTCCGCTTGGCGGTCCATCCGGGCCGACGCGGACGAGCGAGCCAAGGCGGCGAAGGCGGCCCAGGTCGCTCCGGCCGCCGACGGCAGCCCGGACCCCGAGTCCGCCTCCGCCTGACAAAGCAGTGAAAGCGGCACAGCCGTAGAACAGCAGTACGAGACGAGCGCCCGCCTCCACTGGGAGGCGGGCGCTCCGTACAGGGGAGCCCATGCCCGAGTTGCCCGAGGTCGAGGTCGTCCGGCGGGGTCTGGAGCGATGGGTCGCCCATCGCGCGGTCGCCGAGGCCGAGGTGCTGCACCCGCGTGCCGTACGCCGCCACCTGGCCGGCGCCGACGACTTCGCGCACCGCCTCAAGGGTCATCGCATCGGCGCCCCGAGCCGCCGTGGCAAGTATCTGTGGCTGCCGCTGGAGGACACCGACCAGGCGATCCTGGCCCATCTCGGCATGAGCGGCCAGCTCCTGGTCCAGCCCCACGAGGCCCCCGACGAGAAGCACCTGCGCGTCCGCGTGCGGTTCGCGGACGAAGTGGACACCGAACTCCGCTTCGTCGACCAGCGCACCTTCGGCGGCCTGTCGCTGCACGACACCACCCCCGACGGCCTCCCGGACGTGATCGCGCACATCGCCCGCGACCCCCTCGACCCGCTCTTCGACGACGAGGCGTTCCATCAGGCGCTGCGCCGCAAGCGGACCACCGTCAAACGGGCCCTGCTCGACCAGTCGCTGATCAGCGGCGTCGGCAACATCTACGCGGACGAGGCGCTGTGGCGCGCCCGGCTGCACTACGAACGTCCCACCGCGAACCTCACGCGCCCGCGCACGCTCGAACTCCTGGGCCATGCCCGGGACGTGATGAACGCGGCGCTCGCCGTCGGCGGCACCAGCTTCGACAGCCTGTACGTCAACGTCAACGGCGAGTCGGGCTACTTCGACCGTTCCCTGGACGCCTATGGGCGGGAGGGACTGCCCTGCAAGCGGTGTGCCACACCGATGCGCCGACGCCCGTGGATGAACCGGTCCAGCTACTTCTGCCCGAAGTGTCAGAAAGCGCCGCGCGTCCCGTCGTAGCGTTCGCGCGCGGCCAGGACATCGCCCATGCGGCCTTCCACGCAGTGGATGAGGCTCAGCAGGCGTTCGGCCACCTCGTGCCCGAGCGGGGTCAGCTCGTAGTCCACGCGGGGCGGGTTGGTGGGCTGGGCCTCGCGGTGCACCAGTCCGTCGCGCTCCAGCGCGTGCAGGGTCTGGGACAGCATCTTCTCGCTCACACCGTCGACCCGGCGGCGCAGCTCGTTGAAGCGCAGCGAGCCCTCGTACAGCGCCCCGAGCGTGAGACCGCCCCAGCGGCCCGTGACGTGCTCCAGCGTGCCGCGCGACGGGCAGGCCTTGGCGAACACGTTGAACGGGAGGTCCTGGTCCTCCGCGCGCTCCTGGATGATGTCCATAAGCCGAGCGTACCCGAGGGTAGCGCTAACCAGTAGCTTGCGCTAACTGTAGGTAGCGCTTGCTTGATCGTTTCTGCGGATTCCGTTCCGCGCGCTCAGTACCCGAAGTCCTGCGTCCACCAGGGGCCGCCGGACCCAAGGTGGACACCGACGCCCAGCGTCTTGAAGTCGCAGTTCAGGATGTTCGCCTTGTGACCGGGGCTGTTCATCCAGGCCTCCATGACCGCCGCCGCGTCGGCCTGGCCGCGGGCTATGTTCTCGCCCCCGAGGTCGGATATGCCGGCCTTGGCCGCCCGGTCCCACGGGCTCGCGCCGTCCGGGTCGGTGTGGTCGAAGAAGCCCCGGGCGGCCATGTCGTCGCTGAACTTCTCGGCGAGCTGCGACAGCGCGCTGTTCGCGGAGACGGCACTGCAGCCGACCTTGGACCGCTCCTGGTTGACGAGCTTGAGCACCTCGGCCGCGGCCTGCGCCTCGGCCGAGACCGTCACCGGGGACTCGGGCTTCGCCGGCGCCCTGGTGGCCGTCTTCGACTTGGACGGAGTGGTCTGAGGCTGCTTCGAAGGCGTGGACTCGGGCTTCTCGGTGGCCGTCTCGGTCGGCGAAGCCGATGCCGACGCCGACGGCGACGAGGTGGTCGCGGATGCGGAGGGCGAGACGGACGGCGAGGTGGACCGGTCGGCGTCCCGGCTGGTCGAGGAACCGCCGCGGCCGGTCTGGGCGGAGCCGGACGTGCCGCCCTGCTCGGTGGCCGAGTTGGTCGGCGAACCGGCGGCCTGCACCTTGTCGCCCGAGCCGCTGCCGCCGCCGAGCCGGTAGCTGTCGAGGCCGGGCACGACACCCGTGGCCACCGCGACGGTGCCGATCGCGACCGCCGCGGAAACACCGAGCAGGCCGGTCTTGACCGGGGTGGCGACCCTCTTCTTCCGGCGGCGGTTCGCGCCGCCGCCGGAGCGCGTCCGCAGTTCGCCGCCCCCGGGCGGGAAACCGTCGGCGGCGAACACCACGGTGTCGGCGCGGGCGCGCTCGTCGTCCGTGGCGAACAGGTAGTCCTGGCTTCTGGCGACGGAGTCGGCGTACGCCTCCGGGTTCAGATACGGCGCGATGCCCATCGTGGGGCTGTCGCTCCCGTACCGGTCCTGCGGGGTGTGACTGTCCGCGTGCGAGCCGTGCGTCTGTGTGACCCCCGTGGCGCGGCTCGTGGCGGCGCGGCCGGCGGCGGAGCGTCGGTGGCGTCCCATGTCCTTGCCTTCCTGGTCCAAGCGGTGTTCTCACGGTCGGCCAAGGTGCTGGGGCGGCGCGCGCCTCCTGCTCCCTCTGGTCAACCCGACTCACCCGATCGAGTGAGTTTCATATGAGAATCGTTGGGTGGGGACGGTACCGCATGGCGCTGGGGGCGGAAGTGCTCCGAGTGACTTTGCCCGGTTAGGTTGCACCCATGAGCGAGGATGTACGGCTGGTCGCCTGGGTGCGCGGACACGTCCAGGGCGTGGGATTCCGCTGGTTCACGCGGGCGAAGGCGTTGGAGATCGGCGGCCTGAGTGGTTTTGCTCTCAATTTGGCCGACGGCCGGGTCCAGGTGGTCGCCGAGGGGGCCCGCGAGGGCTGTGAGGGGCTGCTCGGCTGGCTCCTGGGTAACGACACGCCCGGGCGGGTGGACGGTGTCACCGAGATATGGGACACACCGCGCGGCGGCTACGACGGCTTCGCGATCCGCTGAGGACCGACCGCGCGGCGGCCCCGGAGAAGCGGAGGGCATGCCACCAGCATGTGCCCCGAGCAGAAAGGGCCAGGTGGTTGCCAAGAATCCCTTGCAGTGGGAGGCTCCGCACGTCAGGATGATCGTCACGCCTCGAGAGCCCCGCAGGAGCCGCAGCGCCGCCGTTTCGGCCGCGCGCCACCGGGATGCCCGCCAATACGGGGCGTGATCGTGTTGACCGTCAAACTTTTTGGTGAGACGCTGAAAGCACCCCGCGCACCTTAGCTGTTTGGCATGGATGAACGGCAACACGAACAAGATCCTGCCAGGCACCGCGGGTGCGAATCCCTCACGACCCACACCGCTTCGGTCGGTCACTCAGTGTGGAGGACCATCCATCATGGCAAAGGCGCTTCTCGGTTACGTCGGCGGCTCTGACCCGCGACTCCTCGCCGAGATGCGACGGCTCCAGCAGCGTGTACAGGATCTGGAATCCGAGCTCGGACGGATCCAGGCCGAGAACGACGCGCTGACGGCTGCCGCTTCTCACGAATCGCTTCTCGAGAGCATCGACGCACGCCAGGCGGAGCCTGCGCTCACCTGATCGCTGCACCGCTGTACAACGGCATACGCAGTGGTCGGGCGGCTCATTGAACCCGCGTCGGACCGCTAAGTAGTCAGAGTTTGCAAGGGACGCTTCGGCGTCCCTTCTTTCTTTCCGTCTCTCTCTGCTTTCTTTCCTGCTCTTGTCCGCCCCTCGGATTCCCCGATTTCCCCGTCTCCCCCTGCGTTGCCTCCCCCGCGCACCCTTTCAGTCTCTTAACGTTTGGTGTGCCCTGCGCGTTCATGGGTGAAACCGCGGGTTCATGGAGTGGGACACCCCCGAAAGGTAGAGTCCAGCGGCGTGCACCTCAAGGCCCTGACCCTCCGAGGGTTCAAGTCGTTCGCCTCCGCGACCACGCTCCGGTTCGAACCGGGCATCACCTGCGTCGTCGGACCGAACGGCTCGGGCAAGTCCAATGTCGTCGACGCGCTCAGCTGGGTCATGGGCGAGCAGGGCGCCAAGTCGCTGCGCGGCGGCAAGATGGAGGACGTCATCTTCGCCGGCACCACCGGGCGCCCCCCGCTGGGCCGCGCCGAGGTGTCCCTGACCATCGACAACTCCGACGGGGCGCTGCCCATCGACTACGCCGAGGTCACCATCACGCGGATCATGTTCCGCAACGGCGGCAGCGAGTACCAGATCAACGGCGACACCTGCCGCCTCCTCGACATCCAGGACCTGCTGTCCGACTCCGGCATCGGCCGGGAGATGCACGTCATCGTCGGCCAGGGCCAGCTCGACTCCGTCCTGCACGCCGACCCCATGGGCCGGCGCGCCTTCATCGAGGAGGCCGCCGGCGTCCTCAAGCACCGCAAGCGCAAGGAGAAGGCGCTGCGGAAGCTGGACGCGATGCAGGCCAACCTCGCGCGCGTGCAGGACCTGACCGACGAACTGCGGCGGCAGCTCAAGCCCCTCGGCCGCCAGGCCGCCGTCGCCCGCCGGGCCGCCGTCATCCAGGCCGATCTGCGCGACGCCCGGCTGCGCCTGCTCGCCGACGATCTCGTACGGCTCCGGGAGGCGCTCCAGAGCGAGGTCGCCGACGAGGCCGCGCTCAAGGAGCGCAAGGAGGCCGCCGAGCGGGAACTGCGCAAGGCGCTCCAGCGGGAGGCCCTCCTGGAGGACGAGGTCCGGCAGCTGACACCGCGTCTCCAGCGGGCCCAGCAGACCTGGTACGAGCTGTCCCAGCTCGCCGAACGCGTCCGCGGCACCATCTCGCTCGCCGACGCGCGCGTGAAGAGCGCCACCTCCGCGCCCCCCGAGGAGCGGCGCGGCCGCGACCCCGAGGACATGGAGCGCGAGGCCGCCCGCGTCCGTGAGCAGGAGGCCGAGCTGGCAGCCGCCCTCGAAGCGGCCCAGCACGCCCTGGACGACACCGTCTCCCACCGCGCCGACCTGGAGCGCGAGCTCGCCGTCGAGGAACGGCGGCTGAAGGACGTCGCCCGGGCCATCGCCGACCGTCGCGAGGGGCTGGCCCGGCTGAACGGCCAGGTCAACGCGGCCCGTTCGCGCGCCGCCTCCGCCCAGGCAGAGATCGACCGGCTGGCCGCCGCCCGCGACGAGGCCCGGGAGCGGGCCGTCACCGCCCAGGAGGAGTACGAGGCGCTGAAGGCGGAGGTCGACGGCCTGGACGCCGGCGATCAGCGGCTGGGCGAGCAGCACGAGGCGGCCAAACGGCAGCTCGCGGAGGCGGAGGCCGCGCTCGCCTCCGCCCGCGAGGAGGTCACCGCTGCCGACCGCAGCCGCGCCGCGACCCAGGCCCGCCGCGAGGCGCTGGCCCTGGGCCTGCGCCGCAAGGACGGCACCGGCGTGCTGCTCGGCGCCCGTGACCGGCTGAGCGGCCTGCTCGGGCCGGCGGCCGAACTGCTGACGGTGACGCCGGGCTACGAGACCCCGCTCGCGGCGGCCTTCGGAGCCGCGGCGGACGCCCTGGCCGCGACCACTCCGGCCGCTGCCGCCGAAGCGATTCGCCTGCTGCGCAAGCAGGACGCGGGCCGGGCCGCGCTGCTGCTCAGCGGTGGTCCGGAGGACGAGGCGGCGCGGGAGCCGCGCACCGACGGGCCGCCCCTCGCCGCCGACCTCGTCCGAGGTCCCGTGGACCTGATGCCCGCCGTGCGTCGGCTCCTGCGCGGGATCGTCGTCGTCGGCACCCTGGAGGACGCCGAGGAACTGGTATACGCCCGTCCCGATCTCACCGCCGTCACCGCGGAGGGCGACCTGTTGGGGGCGCACTTCGCACACGGCGGGTCCGCCGGGGCGCCCAGTCTGCTGGAGGTGCAGGCGTCCGTCGACGAGGCCGCCGCCGAGCTCGACGAGCTGGCCGTGCGGTGCGCGGAGCTGACGGAGGCGCAGGCCCTGGCCGGGGCACGGCGCAAGGAGTGTGCCGCGCTCGTCGAGGAGGTGGGGGAGCGGCGGCGGGCCGCCGACCGGGAGAGGTCGGCGGTGGCCCAGCAGCTCGGGCGGCTGTCGGGGCAGGCGAGGGGCGCCGCCGGCGAGGCCGAGCGGTCCACGGCGGCCGCGGCGCGCGCCCAGGACGCGCTGGACCGGGCCGTCGAAGAGGCCGAGGAACTCGCGGAACGGCTGGCCGTCGCCGAGGAGATGCCGGTCGAGGAGGAACCCGACACCGCCGTGCGGGACCGGCTCGCCGCCGACGGGGCCAACGCCCGGCAGACCGAGATGGAGGCGCGGCTCCAGTGCCGCACCCATGAGGAGCGGGTCAAGGCTCTGGCCGGGCGGGCCGACTCGCTGGACCGGGCCGCGCGGGCGGAACGTGAGGCACGCGCGCGTGCCGACCAGCGGCGGGCGCGGCTGCGGCACGAGGCCGCCGTCGCCGAGGCCGTGGCCGCCGGTGCGCGGCAACTCCTCGCGCACGTCGAGGTGTCCGTCGGGCGGGCCGAGGCGGAGCGGGTCGCCGCCGACGCCGCCAAGTCGCGGCGGGAGCAGGAGCTGGCCGCGGCCCGCACCGCCGGGCGCGACCTCAAGGCCGAACTCGACAAGCTGACGGACTCGGTCCACCGCGGCGAGGTGCTCGGCGCCGAGAAGCGGATGCGGATCGAGCAGCTGGAGACCAAGGCCCTGGAAGAGCTGGGGGTGGAGCCCGAGGGGCTCGTCTCCGAGTACGGGCCGCACCAGCTCGTGCCGCCCTCGCCGCCCGCCGAGGGCGAGGTGCTGCCGGAGGATCCCGAGGACCCGCGCAACCAGCCGCGCCGGTTCGTGCGGGGCGAGCAGGAGAAGCGGCTGAAGTCGGCCGAGCGCTCCTATCAGCAGCTCGGCAAGGTGAACCCGCTGGCACTGGAGGAGTTCTCGGCGCTGGAGGAGCGGCACAAGTTCCTCAGTGAACAGCTGGAGGACCTCAAGAAGACCCGCGCCGATCTTCTTCAAGTGGTGAAGGAGGTCGACGAGCGGGTCGAGCAGGTCTTCACCGAGGCGTTCCGGGACACCGCCCGCCAGTTCGAAGGCGTGTTCAGCCGACTCTTCCCGGGCGGGGAGGGGCGGCTGATCCTGACCGACCCCGACAACATGCTCACCACGGGCGTCGACGTCGAGGCACGGCCGCCCGGCAAGAAGGTCAAGCGGCTCAGCCTGCTCTCCGGCGGCGAGCGGTCGCTGACCGCCGTGGCCATGCTGGTGTCGATCTTCAAGGCCCGGACCAGCCCGTTCTATGTCATGGACGAGGTCGAGGCGGCCCTCGACGACACCAACCTGCAACGGCTGATCCGCATCATGCAGGAGCTGCAGGAGTCCTCGCAGCTGATCGTGATCACGCACCAGAAGCGCACGATGGAGGTCGCCGACGCACTGTACGGCGTCTCCATGCAGGGCGACGGCGTCTCGAAGGTCATCAGCCAGCGTCTGCGCTGACCTTCCTCAACACTTCAAAGCTTGTACATATTCGTGGGCGAGCTGCGCTCTTCGTGCCTCTTTTCTCACACTTCCCGGATTCTTGACTTCAAGACTTGAAGGCATAGTCTCTGCAGCGTCTTATTTACCTTCAGGTACCACGTATCTGGCGGCGGTCCGAGGAGCTGAACGTGACCAGCGCAGAGCAGGCGCAGAAGTCAGGAGCCGGCCCGGCTCACCCCGATCATCTCGGGCACGTCATCTTCATCGCGGCGGCGGCCGCGATGGGCGGATTCCTCTTCGGCTACGACAGCTCCGTGATCAACGGCGCCGTCGAGGCCATCCGGGACCGCTACGACGTCGGCTCGGCGGCCCTCGCCCAGGTCATCGCCATCGCCCTGATCGGCTGCGCCATCGGCGCCGCGACCGCCGGCCGCATCGCCGACCGCATCGGCCGCATCCGGGTCATGCAGATAGCCGCCGTCCTGTTCACGGTCAGCGCCGTCGGCTCGGCACTGCCCTTCGCGCTGTGGGACTTCGCCCTCTGGCGGGTCGTCGGCGGCTTCGCCATCGGCATGGCCTCCGTCATCGGCCCCGCCTACATCGCCGAGGTCGCCCCGCCCGCCTACCGCGGCCGACTCGGCTCCTTCCAGCAGGCCGCGATCGTCATCGGCATCGCGATCTCGCAGCTGGTCAACTGGGGTCTGCTCAACGCGGCCGGCGGCGCCCAGCGCGGCGAGCTCATGGGCCTGGAGGCCTGGCAGGTCATGCTCGGCGTGATGGTGGTCCCGGCCGTCCTCTACGGGCTGCTCTCCTTCGCCATCCCCGAGTCCCCCCGCTTCCTGATCTCCGTCGGCAAGCACGACCGCGCCCGCGAGATCCTCGAAGAGGTCGAGGGCGACAAGATCGACCTGGACGTCCGCGTCGCCGAGATCGAGCACGCGATGAGCAGCGAGCACCGGTCCACCTTCAAGGATCTGCTCGGCGGCGGCTTCTTCTTCAAGCCCATCGTCTGGATCGGCATCGGCCTGTCGGTCTTCCAGCAGTTCGTCGGCATCAACGTCGCGTTCTACTACTCCTCGACGCTGTGGCAGTCGGTCGGCGTCGACCCGACGGACTCGTTCTTCTACTCCTTCACGACGTCGATCATCAACATCGTCGGCACCGTGATCGCGATGATCTTCGTGGACCGCATCGGCCGCAGGCCGCTCGCCCTCATCGGCTCCGTCGGCATGGTCGTCGGACTCGCGCTGGAGGCCTGGGCGTTCTCCTTCGACCTGGTCGACGGCAGGCTGCCGGCCACCCAGGGCTGGATCGCCCTGATCGCCGCCCATGTCTTCGTCCTCTTCTTCGCCCTGTCCTGGGGCGTGGTCGTCTGGGTCTTCCTCGGCGAGATGTTCCCCAACCGGATCCGCGCCGCCGCCCTCGGCGTCGCCGCCTCCGCGCAGTGGATCGCCAACTGGGCCATCACCGCGAGCTTCCCGTCGCTGGCCGACTGGAACCTCTCCGCGACCTACGTGATCTACACGGTCTTCGCCGCGCTCTCCATCCCGTTCGTCCTGAAGTACGTCAAGGAGACGAAGGGCAAGGCGCTGGAGGAGATGGGCTGACCCCGCGACGCCTACCGCCCCGGCTCACGCCCCGAGCCGGGGCAGCACGTCTTCGCAGAACAGCCGCAGACTCCGCCATCCCTCCGCCACCGGCATCCCGCCCGCGAGCGGATGCAGGACGAGGTTGTCGAGCCCCTGCGCCACGCACTCGTCCGGCGTGAGGATCCGGTACACGCCCTCGTCGCGGAGTTCCCGCGTGCTCGTCGCCGCCGACCGCACCGCCGAGCGGATGTCGCCGGACTGCCAGGAGGCGTAGGTGCGGGCCTCGTGCAGGAAGTGCTCGCCGCACTCGGCCCACGCCCGGTCCGGATCCTCGGCGATGTGCAGCAGCGGGGTCTCGGCGGTCGGCATCATCGTCCAGCCGTCCGTCCCGTACTCCACGAGCCGCTCCTTGTAGTACGCCTCCAGCTCCGGCAGATGCGCGCTGGGGAAGAAGGGCAGGCCGAGCCGGGCGGCCCGGCGGGCGGCGGCCCTGGAGGAGCCGCCCACCAGCAGCAGCGGGTGCGGCTCGGTCGCCGGGCGCGGGGTGACCCGTACCGTACGGCCCCGGAACTCGAACTCCTCGCCGGTCCAGGCCTTGAGCAGGGTGTCCAGAAGCTCGTCCTGGAGGCGCCCACGCCGCTTCCACTCCACGCCGGCCCGCTCGTACTCCTCGGGCCGGTAGCCGATCCCCGCGACCGTGACCAGCCGGCCGCCGCTCAGCAGGTCGAGCACCGCGATGTCCTCGGCCAGCCGCAGCGGGTCGTGCAGCGGGCCGATGATCGCCGAGACCGTGACCGCCAGCCGCCGGGTCGCGCCCAGCACCGCGCCCGCGAAGGCGAACGGCGACGGCAGCCAGTTGTTCTCGACGCCGTGGTGCTCCTCGGTCTGCACGGTCGTGACCCCGTGTTCGTCTGCGTAGACGGCCATCTCCAGGGCGGCCCGGTAGCGGTCGCCGAGCTCGGCGGGGGTCGCGCCGGGGGCGACGAGATTGAAACGGACGACGGTGACGGGCATGGGGAAGCCCCCTTCGCCGGGTGGGTGGACGGGTGCCGATGCGGGAGGACGGTAGCTGACGGCTCGTCAGGTAACCAGGGGTAGGGCACACCCGTGTGGCCCCCGGCCCGGGCACGCAGGGGTCGCGCATACTGGAGCGGTTATGGAAATCGTCATCCTTGCTGTAGTCATCGCCGTGGTCGTGCTCGGTGTGATCGGCGGGCTCGTCGTCGGCAGCCGACGGAAGTCGCTGCCCCCGCCGCCCCCCACCGCGCCCGACATCACCGCGCCTCCCGCCGAGCCGCACATCGGCGACGAGGCCGAGACGCCGCGCGACGAACCGCGCCGCACGATAGAGGAGGTGGATCTTCCCGACGGCGGACCGACCGGTGTCGCCGTCGAGGAGCCGCCCGCCGTCGAGGTTCCCGAGCTCGAGATCCCGGAGCCCACCGAGGGGCGGCTGGTCCGCCTGCGCGCCCGCCTCTCCCGCTCGCAGAACGCCCTCGGCAAGGGGCTGCTCACGCTGCTCTCGCGCGAGCACCTCGACGACGACACCTGGGAGGAGATCGAGGACACGCTGCTCACCGCCGACGTCGGCGTGCAGCCCACCCAGGAGCTGGTCGAGCGGCTGCGCGAACGCGTGCGGGTGCTCGGCACCCGCACCCCCGAGGAGCTGCGCGGCCTGCTGCGCGAGGAACTGCTCAAGCTGATCGGCACCGACGTCGACCGCACCGTGAAGACCGAGCCCGAGGAGCGCAAGCCGGGCATCGTGATGGTCGTCGGCGTCAACGGCACCGGCAAGACCACCACCACCGGCAAGCTCGCGCGCGTGCTCGTGGCCGACGGCCGGACCGTCGTCCTCGGCGCCGCCGACACCTTCCGGGCCGCCGCCGCCGACCAGCTCCAGACCTGGGGCGAGCGGGTCGGCGCCCACACCGTGCGCGGTCCCGAGGCCGGCGACCCCGCCTCCGTCGCGTTCGACGCGGTGAAGGAGGGCAAGGAGATGGGGGTCGACGTCGTCCTCATCGACACCGCCGGCCGTCTGCACACCAAGACCGGGCTCATGGACGAGCTCGGAAAGGTCAAGCGGGTCGTCGAGAAGCACGCGCCGCTGGACGAGGTGCTGCTCGTCCTCGACGCCACCACCGGGCAGAACGGGCTCGTCCAGGCCCGGGTCTTCGCCGAGGTCGTCCAGATCACCGGCATCGTGCTGACCAAGCTGGACGGCACGGCCAAGGGCGGCATCGTGATCGCGGTCCAGCGAGAGCTGGGCGTCCCGGTCAAGCTCGTCGGACTCGGCGAGGGCGCGGACGACCTGGCGCCGTTCGAGCCGGAGGCGTTCGTGGATGCCCTTGTCGGCGACTGACCGACCGCCTGCCGACATCGGCAAGGCAGCGAGAAGCGCCCGCCCCCTGTGCAGTGGGAGCGGGCGCTTCGCCGTGTGCGGGCGGAGGAAACCGGCAGGGCCTACGCGCGCGACCGGTGCGCCAGATACGCCAGCGTCCCCAGCAGCAGTCGGGCCTCCGGGGGCCGGGTCGCCGAGTCCAGGGCGGGTGGACGCAGCCAGCGCACCGGGCCGAGGCCGCCCCGGTCGGAGGGCGGGGCCGTGATGTGCGTACCCGGGCCGAGGCCGCGCAGGTCGAGGGAGGCCGGGTCGTCCCAGCCCATGCGGTAGAGGAGGTCCGTCAGCTCGGCGGCGGCGCCGGGGGCGACGAAGAACTGGGTGCGGCCCTCGGGGGTGGCGATGACCGGGCCGAGCGGCAGCCCCATGCGTTCGAGGCGTACCAGGGCGCGACAGCCGGCGGGCTCGGCGACGTCGATCACGTCGAACGCGCGGCCGACGGGCAGCATCACCGCGGAGCCCGGGAACTCCGACCAGGTCCGGCTGACGTCGTCGAGGGTGGCTCCGGCCGGGACCCGCGGGGCGAACTCCAGCGGATGCGCGCCCGGTTCGCGGCACCCGGGGCGGCCGCACGAGCAGACGCCCGCCGCGGCCCGCGCGCCCGGCACCGCGTCCCAGCCCCACAGCCCCGTGAACTCGGCGACCGCGGTGCACTCGGACGAGCGACCGCGCCTGCGCGCGCCGGAGCGGATCTCGCGAATGCCGCCGATCGTGAAGCCCATGCCCCCTCCAACGGGTCCGACGCGCCGATGGTTACGCAGTGGTCGCGCACAGTGACTCTGTGTGCTTTCGCTTCCCGGTTGCCGCTCGATCCAGACAGCGCCCGGAAGCGCCGCCGGTGGTGTGCTCGGCTGCGCGCGCCCCTGAGTGCTTCGCTCCGCTCACTCCCGGCCGTCCTGTGTCAAGTGAATCGCGTACAGGCCATCGGGAGTTCATTCGAAGGGGTGGCGAATGGTGGCGTTTCAAGGATCGCCGTGGCTGGAGCCGTGATCGTAGGATTACTTTGAGTGTGCGGGTCCTGGAGGCACATGCGCTTGTGGGTATGCCGGAGGCAACTCGGCTTTCCGTTCGAAGGGTGACAAGTACCGGACGGAGAGCCGTATTTACCGGCATTCTGATAAGGCTTGGCGCACTCAGTGACAAGTGGTCTCAGGGAGTGGGGGCGTTCCAGTGAGCGGCAACGGCGGAAGCGGAAACAACGCTGCGAGCGCGGACAAGCGCCCGAACGAGCTGCTCACGTCGTGGTTCGTGCGCAGCGGCTGGTCGAAGGGCGAACTGGCACGTCAAGTCAACCGGCGCGCACGCCAGTTGGGTGCCAACCACATCTCCACCGACACCTCGCGCGTGCGCCGCTGGCTGGACGGCGAGAACCCCCGCGAGCCCATCCCCAGGATCCTGTCCGAGCTGTTCTCCGAGCGGTTCGGCTGCGTCGTCTCCGTCGAGGACCTCGGCCTGCGCGCGGCGCGTCAGGTCCCCTCCTCGACCGGCGTCGACCTGCCGTGGACGGCCCCGCAGACGGTGGCCCAGCTCAGCGAGTTCTCGCGCAGCGACCTGATGCTGGCCCGGCGCGGCTTCCTCGGGACCTCGCTGGTCCTGTGCGCCGGACCCTCCCTCATCGAGCCCATGCAGCGCTGGCTGGTCCCCTCGCCGCCCGCCCCGCTCGAGGAACCGGATTCCGTGCCGACCAGCCGGGCCCGCGGCCGGCTCTCCCGGCCCGAGCTGGACCTGCTGGAGTCCACCACCGTGATGTTCCGGCAGTGGGACGCGCAGTGCGGCGGCGGGCTGCGCCGCAAGGCGGTCGTCGGCCAGCTGCACGAGGTGACGGACCTGCTCCAGGAGCCCCAGCCCGAGGCCACCGCGAGGAAGCTCTTCAAGGTCGCCGCCGAGCTCGCGGAGCTCGCCGGCTGGATGAGCTATGACGTCGGGCTCCAGCCGACCGCGCAGAAGTACTTCGTCCTCGCCCTGCACGCGGCCAAGGAGGCCGGCGACCGGCCGCTCGGCTCGTACGTGCTGTCCAGCATGAGCCGGCAGATGATCCACCTCGGCCGGCCCGAGGACGCCCTGGAGCTGATCCACCTCGCGCAGTACGGCAGCCGGGACTGCGCCGGCCCGCGCACCCAGTCCATGCTGTATGCGATGGAGGCCCGCGCCTACGCCAACATGGGGCAGCCCGGGCGGTGCAAGCGGGCGGTCCGGATGGCCGAGGACACCTTCGCCGAGGCGGACGAGTGGGACGAGCCGGACCCGGACTGGATCCAGTTCTTCTCCGAGGCCGAGCTGTACGGCGAGAACAGCCACTCCTTCCGCGACCTCGCCTATGTCGCGGGCCGCAGCCCCACCTACGCCTCGCTCGCCGAGCCCCTGATGCGCAAGGCCGTGGAACTGTTCGCGGGCGACTCCGACCACCAGCGGTCCTACGTGCTGAACCTGATCGGCATGGCCACGGTCCATCTGCTGCAACAGGAGCCCGAGCACAGCGCCCTCCTCGCCACCCAGGCCATGAAGGAGGCCAAGAAGGTGCGCTCCGAGCGCGTCAACACTCGTATCCGAAAGACGGTCGACAGCGCTGTACGCGATTTCGGGGATCTCACCGAAGTCGTGGACCTGACCGAGCGGCTCACCATCGAACTTCCGGAGACGGCCGAAGCGGTCTGATCGATCCGGAGCACCGAGAAAAACCCTTGAACCCCGGCCGCGGCCGGCCCTCCCGAACAGCCCGACTCGGCTCCCCCATGCCAGGTCATCGGAAGGCCGACCGTGGCCGGTTCCACTTCCTTCAGTGAAGGTTGCGCCACGATAACGATCCACTCGGCGAACATCAGGCAGTTCATCGAGGCGTAACACACGAGGCGTCTTCGTCACGGCGGCGAAACAACGAGGGGCTTCCACCGAAACGGCGCTGCGTCAATCTCATGGCGCATAACCGGCCCACCCCTCACCACCCGCTCTGGCTTCGCCCGCACGGGGCCGTACCTACGACGAGGAGACGCCGATGGCACAGGCCGCCATCACGCTTGCGGCGGACGCACCCACGCTGTCGTCCGCGAACACAGGCTTCATGCTCATCTGTTCCGCCCTGGTGCTGATCATGACCCCGGGCCTCGCCTTCTTCTACGGAGGCATGGTCCGCGTCAAGAGCACGCTGAACATGCTGATGATGAGTTTCATCAGCATCGGGATCGTCACCATCCTGTGGGTGCTGTACGGCTTCTCGATGGCCTTCGGCACGGACTCCGGCAGCGTCATCGGCTGGAACTCCGACTGGGTCGGCCTGAGCAACATCGGACTGACGGAGCTGTGGGACGGTTACACCATCCCGATCTTCGTGTTCATGGTCTTCCAGATGATGTTCGCGATCATCACGCCCGCCCTGATAAGCGGTGCGCTCGCGGACCGCGTCAAGTTCTCCGCCTGGGCGCTGTTCGTCGCCCTGTGGGCCACGGTCGTCTACTTCCCGGTCGCGCACTGGGTCTGGGGCGCCGGCGGCTGGGCCTTCGAGCTGGGCGTCATCGACTTCGCCGGCGGTACGGCGGTCCACATCAACGCCGGTGCCGCGGCCCTCGGCGTGATCCTGGTCATCGGCAAGCGCGTCGGGTTCAAGAAGGACCCGATGCGCCCGCACAGCCTCCCGCTGGTCATGCTCGGCGCCGGTCTGCTGTGGTTCGGCTGGTTCGGCTTCAACGCCGGCTCGTGGCTCGGCAACGACGACGGCGTCGGCGCGCTGATGTTCGTCAACACGCAGGTCGCCACCGCCGCCGCCATGCTGGCCTGGCTCGTCTACGAGAAGATCCGCCACGGCGCGTTCACCACGCTGGGCGCCGCCTCCGGCGCGGTCGCCGGTCTGGTCGCGATCACCCCGTCCGGTGGTGCGGTCACCCCGCTCGGCGCGATCGCCGTCGGCGCCATCGCCGGTCTGCTGTGCGCCATGGCCGTCGGCCTGAAGTACAAGTTCGGCTACGACGACTCGCTCGACGTCGTCGGCGTCCACCTCGTCGGCGGTGTCGTCGGCTCCCTGCTGATCGGCTTCTTCGCCAGCGGCAAGGGCCAGTCCACGGCGACCGGCGTCTTCTACGGCAACCACTCCTTCGACCAGCTGTGGAAGCAGTGCGCCGGTGTCTTCGCGGTGCTCGCCTACTCGCTGGTGGTCTCCGCGATCCTCGCCTTCATCCTCGACAAGACCATCGGCATGCGGGTCTCCGAGGACGACGAGGTGGCCGGTATCGACCAGGCCGAGCACGCCGAGACCGCATACGACTTCAGCGGTGCCGGTGGCGGCGCCGCCCGCACGACCGCCCTTCCGACCGCGGTCGCGGGCGCGAGCAAGAAGGTGGACGCATGAAGCTCATCACCGCCGTCGTGAAGCCCCACCGGCTCGACGAGATCAAGGAAGCCCTGCAGGCCTTCGGCGTGCACGGTCTGACGGTCACCGAGGCCAGCGGCTACGGTCGTCAGCGGGGACACACCGAGGTCTACCGTGGAGCCGAGTACACGGTCGACCTGGTCCCCAAGATCCGCATCGAGGTGCTGGCCGAGGACGACGACGCCGAGCAACTGATCGACGTCATCGTCAAGGCGGCCCGCACCGGCAAGATCGGTGACGGCAAGGTCTGGTCCCTCCCGGTCGAGACGGCCGTACGGGTCCGCACCGGCGAGCGCGGCCCGGACGCGCTCTGACGGCAGAACAGAACAGGAGTCGCTGGGTGACGAGTACGGACATGCGCAAGGATGCAGAGGACTCGGGACCCAGCGGCTACGCGGCGGCCCGGCTGCGCCTCCTCACCGAGGAGGCGCGGTCCGGGCCGCCGCGCCGTGCGGCCCTCGCACAACTGACCGACGACTGGCTGACGGGGCTCTTCACCGCCGCCGCCGAGGATCTCCGCGGGGTCTCCCTGGTCGCCGTCGGCGGCTACGGCCGCGCCGAGCTCTCCCCGCGCAGCGACCTCGACCTCCTCCTGCTGCACGACGGCAACGACCCCAAGGCGATCGCCGGCCTCGCCGACCGCCTCTGGTACCCCGTCTGGGACCTGGGCCTCGCCCTCGACCACTCCGTCCGCACCCCGGCCGAGGCCCGCAAGACCGCCGGCGAGGACCTGAAGGTCCAGCTCGGCCTGCTGGACGCCCGCCACCTCGCCGGCGACCTCGGGCTGACGGCGGGACTGCGGACGTCCGTCCTCGCCGACTGGCGCAACCAGGCGCCCAAGCGCCTCCCCGAACTCCAGGAACTGTGCGCCGAGCGCGCCGAGCGCCAGGGCGAGCTCCAGTACCTGCTGGAGCCCGACCTCAAGGAGGCGCGGGGCGGGCTGAGAGACGCCACCGCCCTGCGTGCCGTCGCCGCCTCCTGGCTCGCCGACGCGCCCCGTGAGGGCCTCGACGACGCCCGCCGCCGCCTCCTCGACGTCCGCGACGCCCTGCACCTGGCCACCGGTCGCGCCACCGACCGCCTCGCCCTCCAGGAGCAGGACCAGGTCGCCGCCGAACTGGGCCTGCTCGACGCCGACACCCTGCTGCGGCAGGTGTACGAGGCGGCGCGCGTCATCTCGTACGCGAGCGATGTCACCTGGCGTGAAGTGGGGCGCGTGCTGCGCTCGCGCGCCGTGCGACCGCGGCTGCGCGCCATGCTCGGCGGCGGCAAGCCCGTCACCGAGCGCTCCCCGCTGGCCGAAGGCGTCGTGGAGCAGGACGGCGAGGTGGTGCTCGCCCGCGCCGCCCGCCCCGAACGCGACCCCGTGCTCCCGCTGCGCGCCGCGGCCGCCGCCGCCCAGGCCGGCCTGCCGCTCTCCCTGCACGCCGTACGCCGCCTCGCCGCCACCGTGCGCCCCCTGCCCACGCCCTGGCCCGCCGAGGCACGCGAGCAGCTCGTGACCCTGCTCGGCTCCGGCCAGCCCACCATCGAGGTCTGGGAGGCGCTGGAGGCCGAAGGGCTCATCACCCAGCTGCTGCCCGACTGGGAGCGGGTGCGCTGCCGGCCGCAGCGCAACGCCGTGCACATCTGGACCGTCGACCGGCACCTCATCGAGACCGCCGTGCGCGCCTGCGAGTTCACCCGCCGGGTCAGCCGCCCCGACCTGCTCCTGGTCTCCGCGCTGCTGCACGACATCGGCAAGGGCTGGCCCGGCGACCACTCGGTCGCGGGCGAGATCATCGCCAAGGACGTCGCCGCCCGCATCGGCTTCGACCGGACGGACGTCGCCGTCCTCTCCACGCTCGTCCGGCACCACCTGCTGCTCGTCGAGACGGCCACCCGGCGCGACCTGGAGGACCCGGCCACGGTCCGCTCGGTCGCCGAGGCCGTCGGCTCACAGAGCACCCTGGAACTGCTGCACGCGCTCACCGAGGCGGACGCCCTGGCCACCGGGCCCGCCGCCTGGTCCACCTGGCGGGGTTCGCTCGTGGCGGACCTGGTCAAGCGGGTCGGCGCGGTGCTCGCCGGGAACGAACCCGAGGAACCCGCCGCCGCCGCGCCCACCGCCGAGCAGGAACGCCTCGCCATCGAGGCGGTCGCCACCGGCAGCCCCGTACTGGCGCTGCGCGCGCAGACCGAGGCGCCGGCCGACCCCGCGGGGGAGCAGCAGCCGTCCGGCGACCCCGAGCCGCTCGGCGTGGAACTGCTCATCGCCGTGCCCGACCAGAAGGGCGTGCTGTCCGCGGTGGCCGGCGTCCTCGCCATGCACCGGCTGACCGTGCGCACCGCCGAGCTGCGCGCCCAGGACCTGCCCACCGGCGTCGAGGGCTCCGTCCTGCTGCTGAACTGGCGGGTCGCCGCCGAGTACGGCTCGCTGCCGCAGGCCGCCCGGCTGCGCGCCGACCTGGTACGCGCCCTGGACGGCTCGCTGGACATCGCCGGCCGGCTCGCGGAACGGGACGCCGCCTACCCCCGCCGTCGGGGCTGGGTCGCGCCGCCGCCGCGCGTCACGGTCGCCTCCGCGGCCTCCCGGCACGCCACCGTCATCGAGGTACGCGCCCAGGACGCGCCGGGACTGCTGTTCCGCATCGGCTCGGCGCTGGAGGACGAGGGACTGCGGGTGCGCAGCATGCACGTCTCGACGCTGGGCTCCAACGCGGTGGACGCGTTCTACGTCACCGGAGCGGACGGCGCGCCCCTGCCCGGCGACGAGGCCGCCTCGGTCACCCGCAAGCTGGAGGAGACCTTGCGCGCGTGACCTCGCGCCGCGCCAGACCCGTCCCCGCCCGCTGAATACAGCAGGCGGGGACGAATGTCTTGCGCGGCCGGATACCCTGGAAGACGCTCAGACCGCCCCCGACCCCGAGGACCGACGCCGCCGTGTTCGATACTCTTTCCGATCGCCTTTCAGCGACCTTCAAAAACTTGCGCGGCAAGGGGCGCTTGAGCGAAGCGGACATCGACGCCACGGCGCGCGAGATCCGCATCGCCCTCCTCGAAGCCGACGTGGCCCTGCCGGTCGTCCGCACGTTCATCAAGAACGTCAAGGAACGCGCCCTCGGCTCGGACGTCTCCAAGGCGCTGAACCCCGCCCAGCAGGTCCTGAAGATCGTCAACGAGGAACTCGTCACGATCCTCGGCGGCGAGACCCGGCGCCTGCGCTTCGCCAAGCAGCCGCCGACCGTGATCATGCTCGCGGGTCTCCAGGGCGCGGGTAAGACCACCCTCGCGGGCAAGCTCGGCCACTGGCTGAAGGGGCAGGGCCACTCGCCCCTCCTCGTCGCCGCCGACCTCCAGCGCCCCAACGCCGTCAACCAGCTCAGCGTCGTCGCCGAGCGGGCCGGCGTGGCCGTGTACGCGCCGGAGCCCGGCAACGGCGTCGGCGACCCGGTCAAGGTCGCCAAGGACTCCATCGAGTTCGCCAGGACCAAGGTCCACGACATCGTGATCGTGGACACCGCCGGCCGCCTCGGCATCGACGCCGAGCTGATGCAGCAGGCCGCGGACATCCGCGACGCCGTCTCGCCGGACGAGATCCTCTTCGTCGTCGACGCGATGATCGGCCAGGACGCCGTCAACACGGCCGAGGCCTTCCGGGACGGCGTCGGCTTCGACGGTGTCGTCCTGTCGAAGCTCGACGGTGACGCCCGCGGTGGCGCCGCCCTGTCGATCGCCTCCGTGACCGGCAAGCCGATCATGTTCGCCTCGAACGGCGAGAAGCTCGACGACTTCGACGCCTTCCACCCCGACCGGATGGCCTCCCGCATCCTCGACATGGGTGACCTGCTCACCCTGATCGAGCAGGCGGAGAAGACGTTCAGTCAGGAAGAGGCCGAGAAAATGGCCTCCAAGCTGGCGTCCAAGAAGGGCCAGGACTTCACCCTGGACGACTTCCTGGCCCAGATGGAGCAGGTCAGGAAGATGGGCAGCATCAGCAAGCTGCTCGGCATGCTGCCCGGCATGGGCCAGATCAAGGACCAGATCGCCAACCTGGACGAGCGGGACGTCGACCGCACGGCCGCGATCATCAAGTCGATGACCCCGGGCGAGCGCCAGGACCCGACGATCATCAACGGCTCGCGCCGCGCCCGTATCGCCAAGGGTTCCGGTGTCGAGGTCAGCGCGGTGAAGGGCCTGGTCGAGCGGTTCTTCGAGGCGCGCAAGATGATGTCCCGGATGGCCCAGGGCGGCGGCATGCCCGGTATGCCGGGGATCCCGGGCATGGGCGGCGGCCCCGGCCGCACCAAGAAGCAGCCCAAGCAGGCCAAGGGCAAGCAGCGCTCCGGCAACCCGATGAAGCGCAAGCAGCAGGAGCTGGAGGCGGCCCAGCGCCGCGAGGCCCAGGCCCTGGGCGGCAACCCGCTCGGGCTGCCGCAGCAGGGCGCACAGGACTTCGAGCTGCCGGACGAGTTCAAGAAGTTCATGGGCTGACGGTCCCGCCGCACCAGACACCGAGGGCGCTCTCCCCGCACGGGAGGGCGCCCTCAGCGCATGCCGAGGACCGCTTGGTGCCGTAACGTCCAGATATGGGCAATGCCGCGCCGTCCCGCAGGGCGCCCGACCAGCCTTGGCGCACCGAGGGCACCCCCGAGGAGCCGCCGCCGCGGCGACCCGGCGGCCGGCGGCCACGCGGCCGCTGGTGGGGCCTCGCGGTCACCGCGGTGACCGTCTTCCTGCTGGTCTACGTGGGGCTGAACTACCTCGGCCAGGGCGATGAGCCGACGATCTCGTACACGGAGTTCAGCCGGCAGGTCGACGAGGGCAACGTCGAGAAGATCTACTCCAAGGGCGACGCCATCCAGGGCCAGCTCAAGCAGGCCCGGGACGACCCCGACGGCGACGGCGAGTACACCAAGTTCAAGACCCAGCGGCCGGCCTTCGCGGACGACGAGCTCTGGCAGAGCCTGGACCGCCACGACGTCACCGTGACCGCGCGGCCGGTGGTGCAGCAACGCGGCCTGCTGTCCAACCTGCTGCTGTCGCTGGTGCCGATCGTGATCCTGGTCGCGGTGTGGATCTTCTTCGCGCGACGGTTCGGCGGGGGCATGGGCGGCGCGGGCGGCATGCTCGGCCGCAAGGCGCCGCCCAAGCCGGTCGAACTGCTGCCCGGCACCCAGCGCACCACCTTCGCCGACGTGGCCGGCATCGACGAGGTCAAGGGCGAGCTGGACGACGTCGTCGACTTCCTGGAGCATCCGGACGTCTACCGCCGGATGGGCGCCAAGATGCCGCGCGGGGTGCTGCTGGCCGGCTCGCCGGGCACCGGCAAGACCCTGCTGGCGCGGGCGGTGGCGGGCGAGGCGGGGGTGCCGTTCTTCTCGGCCTCGGCCTCCGAGTTCATCGAGATGATCGTCGGGGTCGGCGCCTCCCGGGTCCGGGAGCTGTTCGCCGAGGCGCGCAAGGTGGCGCCCTCGATCATCTTCATCGACGAGATCGACACCATCGGGCGCGTCCGCAGCGCGGGCGCCTCGGCCGGCGGTCACGACGAGCGGGAACAGACGCTGAACCAGATCCTCACCGAGATGGACGGCTTCTCCGGCTCGGAGGGCGTGATCGTCATCGCGGCCACGAACCGCGCCGACATCCTCGACCCGGCGTTGACCCGGCCCGGCCGCTTCGACCGGGTGGTCAACGTCTCCCCGCCGGACCGGGCCGGACGCGCGGCGATCCTGCGGATCCACACCCGGGAGATCCCGCTCGACGCCGACGTGGACCTGGTCCAGGTGGCCCGTACGACCCCGGGCATGACCGGGGCGGATCTGGCCAATCTCGCCAACGAGGCCGCCCTGCTCGCCGTCAAACGAGGGCAGGAGCAGGTGACCGCCTCCGATCTCTCCGAAGCCCTGGAGAAGGTGCAGCTCGGGGCCGAGCGCACGCTCGTGATGCCCGAGGAGGACCGTCGGCGCACCGCCTACCACGAGAGCGGCCACGCCCTGCTCGGCATGCTCCAGCCCGGTGCCGACCCCGTCCGCAAGGTCACCATCGTGCCGCGCGGCCGGGCGCTCGGCGTGACGCTGTCCACCCCCGAGGTGGAGCGGTACGCGCACTCCGAGGAGTACCTGCGCGGCCGCATCATCGGCGCGCTCGGCGGGATGGCCGCCGAGCACGTGGTCTACGGGGTGGTCACCACGGGTGCGGAGAACGACCTCGAACAGGTCAGCAACATCGCCCGCGGGATGGTCGCGCGCTGGGGCATGAGCCCGCGGGTCGGCCGGCTCTCCGCCCTCCCGAGCGACGCCCAGCAGGCCTACGGCCTCGCCGCCGCGCCGGCCACCCTCGACGTCATCGACCACGAGATGCGCCGGATCGTCGACGAGTGCTACGAGGAGGCGTGCCGCAGACTCCGCGACCACCAGGACCAGTTGGAGGCCCTGGCCGAGGCGCTGCTGGAGAACGAGACGCTGGAGGAGGCGGACGCCTATCGCATCGCGGGGATCCCCCGGCCGGCCAAGGGAGAGGCTTAGGGGGCTTCTGATGGATCTCCGTGGGAGAAGGAGCGGCGTTCGGTGCGTGCTCTCGGTGTGCCGGGCGAGAGTCCTCGTAGCGGAGCTACTA
>NZ_JBFAKW010000130.1:0-26626 GCF_040655955.1 Streptomyces sp. NPDC050263
AGTACGTCCAGTACGAGGACTTCCGGCCGGCACACCGAGAGCACGCACCGGACGCCGCTCCTTGACGGGCAAACGTTGCCTGCCGCGGCACTAGGGAGTCACGTCCGTGACCCTCCAGCGCTGGTTGGAACCGGAGTTGGCCTGCCAGGTCGTGACGGCCGCGCCCTCGTTCGTCGCCTGGCCGCCGACCTCGAGCAGGCGCCCGGTGGCCACGTTGACCAGGGTCCACGTCCCGTCACCGGTCGTCGACATGATCCACTCGGTGGCCGGGTCGCGCTCGCCGGTGTCCGGCTCGATCACGGGCACGTTGTCGCGGACGGCGAGGCGCTTGCCCTCGGCCGGGTTGGCGAAGACGTAACTCTGGCGGGCGCCGGTCTTGCCGTGCCGGGCGTCCAGCTGCCACTGCTGCGCGACGGTGCCGTTGGCCGACCCGATGACCAGGTTCGTGCCGCCCGCCGAGACGGTGACCGCCTTGCCGCTCTGCACGCCGGTCAGCGTGTACGAGTGGCCCTTGCTGAACAGGCCGGCGTTCTTCGCGACGCCCGAGACGCCCTTGACGGCGAAGGAGGTCACGGACTGGGCCGGGACGGTGTAGGTCGCCTTGCCGTCGACGACCTTGACCGGGGCCTGCTGCTGGAGCTTGCCGTCGGCGCTGGTCACGGTCGGCGTGACGGTCGCGTTGCCCTTGATGTTGCGGAACTTCGACAGGTCGAGGGTGACCGTGCGGGCCGCGGTGGTGCTGTTGACGTGGACGAGCGAGGCGCCCTTGCCGTCCTTCGTCACGGCGGCGGCGCTGGAGGTGTCGTCCACCTTGATCAGCTTGTCGCCGGGCTTGATGAAGTGGGTGAAGTTGCGGGCCGTGTCGAACTTGGTGTTCGTGTAGATCGGGCAGGATTGGAGCGTGTCCGTCTTGGTGCAGCTGAACGGCAGCTGGATGGAGCCCCAGTTGCCGCCCTTGGAGGACTCGCCGCCCGGCTTCATGTTGTCGTAGTCCTCGACCGGCTGCCAGAACGCCCAGGCGGTGGGCTCCAGTTCACGCAGGTCGTTCACGATCTGCTGGGCGAGCCCGAGGCCCGGCCGCATGTCGGTGAAGCTCTGCCCGTCGCCCCAGTCGCCCTCGACCTCGCTCATCCACAGCGGCTTGTCGGCGGCCTTGGCGAGGTCGCGCACCGTGGTGCGCTGCCCGGTGCCGTAGGTGTGGACGTTCATCTGGTCGACGAGGTCCTTGGACTCCTGCGAGTAGGAGTTCCAGTTCGTCGCGAAGATCGACGGGTTGGTCTCGTCCATCGCCGATATCTCGGCCTTGACCTTGGCCTTCTTCAGTGCGGGCGCCAGCGCGGCGAGCACCTTCTGCTGGAGCGCCGGCCCGATGTGGGCGCCCTCCTGCCGGCCGCCGACGGGCTGCCCGTTCGCGTCCAGCCGGGTGCCCCAGTAGCCGGTGTTGGGCTCGTTGAACGGGTCGATCGTGTCGACCTTGATGCCCTCGGACTTCTCCAGCCGCTTCGTCGCACCCGCCAGATAGGCGGCGAAGTCGTCGACCGAGTCGGTCTTCAGCTGGTCGGTGTTGGCGTTGAAGCCGCCGGAGACGTACCCGCTCTCCGTCATGAACCACGGCGGGGAGTTGCTGAACGTCTCCCAGTGGGTGATGTCCTTCTTGATGCGCTCCACCCACCAGCGCTGGGTGGCGTCGGCGTCCTTGTTCCAGTCCGCCGGGTCGTCCGCGCTCCACCAGTCGGTGTCCTCACGGGTGGTGCCCGCAGGCGCCTTCCACCATCCCTCGACGGCGCCGCCGGCCCGCAGATAGTCCGTGACGTCCGGGGCGTTGCCGCCGCCGATGTTGTAGCGGGCGATGTTCAGCGCCAGGCCGTCGTCGCCGAAGAGCAGCCCCGCGAGCTTCTCGCGGATCGCCGGGGGATAGTCGCCGGTGGCGTTGGCGAACCAGACGAGGCTGGTGCCCCAGCCCTCGAACTTCTCCTGCTGGTACGACGGGTCCGGCGTCACGGTGACGGCGGCCTCGGCGTGCGCCTGCACGGGGACGGCGAGCAGGGCGGCCCCGGTGGCCAGGGCGGTGAGTGCGGCGGCCCCGAGGGTCCGTCTGCTGCGGGTACGGCGTGCCATCTGTGCTCCCAACTGCGGTGCGGTCGCTGTGGTGGGCCCCTCCTGCCGGGCGGGCAGGAGGGGATGGCCCTCGGCACGGGTGAGTGCCGCGCCGAGGAGTCGTGAGGGGGACTTCACAGGCCGGGCTGCCGCACGACGGCGACTTCCCGCGGCCCGAGGACGAGGACGCCGTCCGCGGTCTCGGCGCCGATCAGCGCGGCTCCGGCCAGACCCGGGACCCGTACGGTGTCGTCGGTCCGGTTGACCAGGAACAGGAAGCGTTCCTCGGCGCCGCGCCGGACGGTCAGCTCGACCGACCCCCGTGCCTCCACGGGGAGTTCGCTGCGCACGCCGGCCGGTTCCAGCAGCCGCGGCAGCAGCGAGCGCAGCCCGTCGACCCCGAGCCGGGTGGAGACGTACGAGGCCGAGCCGCCGCCGGTCGAGCGGCGGGTCACGGCGGGGCGTCCGGCGTGGTCCCCGGTGCGGTAGTGCGCCAGGACCTCGGTGTCGCCGTCGGTGACGGTGATCCGGTCGGTCCACAGGCTGCCGGCGCCCGAGTCGTCCAGTTCCACGCTCTGCCCGGCGAGCAGCGGACCGAACTCCTCGATGCGGATGCCGAGCAGGTCGCGCAGGGCGCCCGGGTAGCCGCCGAGCCAGACGTGGTCGTTCTCGTCGACGATCCCGGAGAAGTACGTGGTGATCAGGTGGCCGCCCTGCTCGGCGTAGCGCGTGAGGTCCTTGGCCAGTTCGGCCGGGACGACGTGCAGCACGGGCGCGATCAGGACCTGGTGGCGGGAGAGTTCGGCCCGGGTGGTGACGAGGTCGGCGCGCACGCCCAGGGCGAGCAGCGCCGAGTACCAGTCGAGCGCCTCCTGACGGTAGTCCAGCAGGGAGGTGGGGTGGGAGTCCTGCTCACTGGCCCACCACGACTCCCAGTCGTAGAGGATGCCGACGGCCGCCGACTCCCGCTCCGAACCCGCCACCGGGGCGAGGGCCTTGAGCTTGGCGCCGAGGTCGGCCACCGCGCGGAACAGGTCGCTGTCCGCACCGGCGTGCGGGACCATCGCCGAGTGGTACTTCTCGGCACCGGCCGCCGACTGCCGCCACTGGAAGTAGCAGACCGCGTCCGCGCCGTGCGCCACGTGCAGCAGCGCGTCCCGGGCCAGCTCGCCGGGCCGCTTCGCCACGTTGACGGGCTGCCAGTTGACGGCGCTGGTGGAGTGCTCCATCAGGAACCAGGGCCGGCCGGCCGCGATGCCGCTGGTCAGGTTGGCGGAGAACGACAGCTCGTCGCGGTCCTGCGGGCCGGGGTGGACGTAGTGGTCGTTGGAGACGAAGTCGATCTCGCTCGCCCAGTCCGGGTAGTTCATGCCCTTGGTGTTGCCCATCACCATGAAGTTGGTGGTGACCGGGACGCCGGGCGTGATCTCCTTCAGGATCTCCCGCTCGGCTATGAGGTGGTCCTTCAGCGCGTCCGAGGAGAACCGCTTGAAGTCCAGCTGCTGGGTCGGGTTGGGGTGCGAGGCGGCCAGCCGCGGCGGCAGGATCTGCTCCCAGTCGCTGTAGCGCTGCGACCAGAACGCCGTGCCCCAGGCGTGGTTGAGCGCGTCGAGCGTGCCGTAGCGGGCGCGCAGCCAGACCCGGAAGGCGCGGGCCGCGTCGTCGGAGTAGTCGTAGACGTTGTGGCAGCCCAGCTCGTTGGAGACATGCCAGGCGACCAGGGCCGGGTGGTCCTTGTAGCGGTCCGCCATCTCGCGGACCAGGCGCAGGGCGTGCTCGCGGAAGACGGGCGAGGTGGGCCGCCAGTGCTGGCGGGCGCCCGGCCACAGCGTCTCGCCGTTCGCCGTCACCGGCAGGATCTCCGGGTGCGCGGTGGTCAGCCACGGCGGCGGGGAGGCGGTGGCGGTGGCCAGGTCGACGCCGATGCCGCCCGCGTGCAGCAGGTCCATGACCTCGTCGAGCCAGCCGAAGTCCCAGGTGTCCGGGCCCGGCTGGATCCGGGCCCAGGAGAAGATCCCCACGGAGACGACGTTGACGCCGGCCTCCTGCATCAGCCGGACGTCCTCCTCCCACACGTCCCGGGGCCACTGCTCGGGGTTGTAGTCGGCGCCGTAGGCCAGACGCGGCGCGGCGGGGTCACCGTCCGCCCCGCGCAGCATGCGGGACTGGAGGGTGGAGATCATGGCGGTCCTTCCGAAGGTGGTGCACGGGGGCGGCGCGGCCGAGGCGCCGCGCCGCCCGGCGCTTACTGCTTCTCTACTGCTACTTCTCTGGCGCTGCCTCGGTACTGCTACTTCTCGATGGTGAAGCCCTGCTCCTCGCCGTACTTGATCGAGGCGTCCTGCCAGGCCTTCAGACCGTCGGCCAGCTTGGTGCCGGAGACGTAGGCCTTGCCGACCGTGTCGTTGAAGATCGAGTTGGCGTACTGCTGGAACGGGAGGTACGACCAGTCGCTCGCCACGTTCGCGGCGGAGTCGGCGAAGATCTTGTTGGCTTCCTGCCCGCCGAAGTAGTCGAACTTCTTGCTCTGGAACGCGGGGGACTCCAGCTCCGCCTTGGTGGCGGGGAAGGCGCCCTCGCCGACGCGGGTGGCGACACCGGCACCGGAGTTGGCGTACTCGGTGAAGGCGTAGGCGAGTTCCTTGTTCTTGGCCAGCGTCGGGACCGCCAGCGAGCTGCCGCCGTTCTCCGCGCTCGCCTTGTCGCCCTTGGTCCAGGCCGGCATCGCCGCCGCGCGCCACTGGCCCTTGGCGTTCGGGACGCCGGTGGTGAAGTTGGCGGGCATCCAGGCGCCGGTGGCCAGGGTGGCGATGGTGCCGTCGCCCAGGCCCTTGTACCAGTCGTCGGTCCAGCCGGTGACCGGGGCGAGCAGCTTCTCGTTGATCAGCGTCTGCCAGACCGTCTCGAACTTCTTGGCGCCCGCGTCGTCGAAGTTGATGCTCACCTTGGTGCCGTCGACCTTGTAGGGCCGCGAACCGGCCTGCCACAGCAGGGAGGTGGTGAAGCCCGGGTCACCGGTGTCGTTGGCGATGTAGGCCTTCGGGTCGGCCTGGTGGAGCTTGCGGGCCGCGTTCAGGTACTCGTCCCAGGTGGTCGGGACGGCGATCTTGTACTTGTCGAAGACCGTCTTGTTGTAGAACAGCGCCATCGGGCCCGAGTCCATCGGCAGGCCGTAGACCTTGTCGCCGTCGCTGACCGCGTTCCACGGACCGGGCGTGTACTTCGACGCGAGCTTGTCGGCGCCGTACGGCGCCAGGTCGGTCAGACCCTTGGTGAGGGAGTACTGGCCCAGCGCGAAGTACTCGACCTGCGTGACGTCGGGGACGCCCTTGCCGGCGGAGATGGCGTTCGACAGCGCGGTGTAGTGCTTGTCGCCGGAGCGCTCGCTGACCAGGTTGACCTTGACCTTCGGGTACTTCTTCTGGAAGTCCGCGGCCACGGTCTTCAGGGTGGGCTCCCACGCCCAGACCGTGATGTCGCCGCCCTTGTCCAGGGCAGCCTGGATGTCGCCGGCGGAGACGGCCTTCGTGTCGGAGTCATCGTCCGAGCCGCCGCAGGCGGTGGCGCCGAGGGCGAGGGTGGAGACGAGGGCGATGCCGCGCAGGATGCGGCTCGTTGTTCTGCGCATGGGGCTTCCACTTCTTCGTGGGTGGGACAGGTGAGGGTGGGGGTGGTGCCGGTGTTGCTCACATGTGGGGCTCGGGGGCGCGGCCCACGTCACTCCTTGACACTTCCGGCGGCGAGGCCGGACTGCCAGTACTTCTGGAGGAACAGGAAGGCGGCGATCAGGGGAAGGATCGTGAGCAGGGACCCCGTGATCACCAGGTTGAAGATCACGTCGCCGCCGATGGTCTGGGCCTGGGAGCTCCAGGCGCTCAGCCCCAGCGTCAGCGGGTACCAGTCGGGGTCCTTCAGCATGATCAGCGGGAGGAAGTAGTTGTTCCAGGTGGCGACCGTGGTGAACAGCAGCACGGTCACGATCCCGGGGGCCAGCAGCGGCAGCACGACCTGGAAGAAGGTCCGCACCTCGCTCGCCCCGTCCATCCGGGCCGCCTCCAGCAGCTCGGTCGGGATCGCCTCCGCGGCGAACACCCACATCAGATAGAGGCCGAACGGCGACACCAGCGAGGGGATGATCACCGCCCAGGGGGTGTCGGTCAGTCCCATCTTGCTGAACATCAGGAACGTCGGCACCGCCAGCGCCGTACCCGGCACGGCCACCGCGCCGATCACCACGGCGAAGATCGCGCGCTTGCCGGGGAACTGGAACTTCGCCAGCGCGTACCCGCCCAGCACGGCCAGCAGCGTCGCGCCGCCCGCACCGAGCACCACGTACAGCAGGGTGTTCAGCAGCCAGCGGCCGAAGATGGCGTCGTGGTAGGTGAAGGTGTCCCGGATGTTGTCCCACAGGGCGAAGTCGTCGGCGAACCACAGGCCGTTCGAGTCGGCCAGGCCCGACTGGGTCTTCGTGGAGTTGATGACCAGCCAGATCAGCGGCACCACGGTGTAGAGGACCATCAGGGCCATCAGCGCCGTCAGCAGCACATTGCGCTTCGGCTTGCTCGGGTTGTGCTGTTTACGGGGGGTCCGCAGCCTGGGGGCGGTGCTCTTCACGGGGGAGGCGGTGACAGGGGTGCTCATCGGGTCACGCTCCCTTGCGCATGCCGCGCAGCTGGACGACGTAGGCGACGATCATCGTGATGACGCCCATGATGATGGCCACCGTCGCGGAGTAGTTGTGCTGCTGGCCGTTGAAGGACAGCGAGTACGTGTAGAAGTTCGGCGTGTAGTCCGTGGTGATGGAGTTCAGCGCCAGCGGACGCAGGATGTTCGGCTCGTTGAAGAGCTGGAAGCTGCCGATGATCGAGAAGATCGTCGCGATGACGATCGCGCCCCGGATCGCGGGCAGCTTGATCGACCTGATGATCCGCCACTGACCGGCGCCGTCGATCTCCGCCGCCTCGTACAGCGAGGTCGGGATGACCCGCAGCGCCGAGTAGAAGATCAGCATGTTGTAGCCGACGAACTCCCAGGTCACGATGTTGCCGATGGAGGCGAGCACCCAACCGGGGGAGAGCAGGTCGGGCAGGGTGACACCGAACGCGGAGTTGATGTCGCCCACCAGGCCGTACTTGGTGCCGTACATGAAGCCCCACATCAGGGTGGCGACCACGGCGGGCACGGCGTACGGCAGGAAGATCGTGATCCGGAAGAAGCTCTTGCCGTAGAGTCGGCCGCTGTCCAGTGCCAGCGCCACCAGCAGGGCGATGCCCAGCATGATCGGCACCTGGATCACCAGGAAGAGCGCCACCCGGCCGACCGCCGACCAGAACGCGTCGTCCTGCAGGGCCCGCGTGTAGTTGTCCAGGCCGACGAACTGGTTGCCGCCGATGAGCTGGTCCCGGAACAGGCTCAGGTAGATCGAGTACGCGATCGGAGCCAGGAACACCAGGGCGAACACGGCCACGAAGGGGCCGATGAAGCCCCACCCCGTCCAGGATCGGCGGTCCCGTTTCGCCGGCGGAGGTGCCGGCCGCGGCTCGGCGGCCACCGGCGGTTGCAGCGTCGTCATGTCGTTCCTCGCTCGTCCAGTCCTGGAACCGGTAGGTGTTGCGCGGAGATTTCCGACCGCCCCACCGACACCATGATGTTTACGCAAACATCAGCCACGCAAGAGGCTCGGTGAACTGTTATGTTTACGTAAACATCTGATGGCGGCATGTCTACACTGCCCCGATAACGATGGTCAAGGGTCCTCTGGGGAGACAGTGACACCCGAGCCGACAGAGAGGTGGGCCCACCGAGTGGACATGGCTGAAAGAGCACCGGCGAGGGCGGCGGGACGTCCTCGGGCCACGGCCTCCATGGCGGACGTCGCCCGGCTCGCCGGCGTGTCCTCGCAGACCGTCTCCCGCGTCTCCAACGGCTACGCGGGAGTGAACGAGGAGACCCGGCAGCAGGTGCTCGAGGCCATGAAGGAGCTCGGCTACCGGCCCAACAGCGCCGCCCGTGCCCTCAAGCGCGGGGAGTTCCGCACCATCGGCGTCATCACCTTCACGCTGTCCACCACCGGCAACGTGCGCACCCTGGAGGCCATCGCCACCTCGGCGGCCGCCGAAGGGTACGCGGTGACACTGCTCCCGGTGGCCGTCCCCACCAGCGACGAGGTGCGCGGCGCGTTCTCCCGGCTGGAGGAGCTCGCCGTCGACGCGGTGATCGTCATCATGGAGGTGCACCTGCTGGACGCGGCGACCGTCAAACTCCCGCCGCACGTCCAGGTGGTGGTGGTCGACTCCGACGCCGGCGACCACTACACCGTCGTCGACACCGACCAGGCCGGCGGCACCCGCACCGCCGTCCAGCATCTTCTCGACCTCGGCCACCAAACCGTCTGGCATCTGGGCGGCCCCGCGGACTCGTTCGCCGCGCAGCGCCGCGCGGACGCCTGGCGCGCCGCCCTGGTCGAGGCGGACCGCACCCCGCCGCCCCTCGTCCGAGGCGACTGGTCGGCGGAGTCCGGCTACCGGGCCGGCCTCGAGCTCGCGGCCCGGGAGGAGTGCACGGCGGTCTTCGCGGCCAACGACCAGATGGCCCTGGGCCTGCTGCGCGCCCTGCACGAACGGGGCCGCCGGGTGCCCGAGGACGTCAGCGTCATCGGCTTCGACGACATCCCCGAGGCGGGTTCCTTCCTGCCCCCGCTCACCACCCTGCACCAGGACTTCGCCGAGGTCGGCCGCCTCTGCGTCCAGGCGGTCCTGCGCAAGATGCGCCCGGACGGTTCGGAACACGGAACGACGCTGGTGCCCACGCGGCTCGTACTGCGGGACAGCACGGCTCCGCCGCGGGGGGTTCGGCAGCCGTAGCGGCGGCTGGGACCGGGGAGGGGCGCGTCGGACTGCCGGTGAGGGCGGGCAGGCGTACGAGGCGTCGCTGCGCCGCGGGAGGGGCGTGTGCGGGTCGCCGGTGCGGGTGGCACGGCCGGCTGCGGCCGGGGGGCTCGCCCTCCTCCTTCGCGGCCGCCCGTCGTGCGGCAGGCCGCGGAGACGGCGGGCGGCGCGGCTGTGGAGCCGTGCTCCGGCCCTGTCCCGCTAACTCGGGTGTTCGCCGATGGCGCGGGCCGCTGTGCGCCAGGCCGTGGTGACGGCGCGCTGGGCGGCTGTCGTGCCGCTTTCTGTTTCCTTGGGGAGGCGCAGGGGCGCGCCGAGGTGGACGTGGCAGTGGGGGCGGCGGATCGGGGCCGTCAGCGTGCCCGCCAGTTGCTTCGCGGCAGAGCCCGACGCGATGCGGCGGGCGCCCGCGTGGCCCACCGGTACGACCAGCGCACCCGTCGTCTGCGCCAGCCGGGCGAGGCCGGTGCGGAACGGCTCGGGCGCAGTGGCCGCCGCGTCCCGGCGGCGCGGCAGTCCGCCCTCGCCGTAGAGAAGGACGTGCCGCCCGCCGGCCAGCGCCTCGGCGGCGGCGTCGAGGGCCAGCGCCGCGTGCGCGGTCCGGCGGCGGACCGGGATGTGGCCCTCGCGGGTCAGCGCCCTGCCGAGCAGCGGTATGCGCCACAGCCCCGCCGTCGCCATGACCACCGGCTCCAGCTCGTACTGCCGCAGCGCGGTCATGACGACGGCGGGGTCGGCCATGGAGTCGTGGTTGGCCACGAAGATGGTCCCCGCGGGCAGACGCAGCTTGATCTCACTGGTGACGGTGAGCCGCCCGAAGAACGGCGTCAGGGCGATGACGGCACGGCTGAACACGAGGGAGCCTCTCCGCTGAAAGGTGATCGGAGCCCCAGTCTGGTCGTGCGGCGAGGTCCGAGCCTGAGTACGGCTACTCAGATCCAGGCACCGGGCCGCTCGCGGACCGCCGCTCCCACAAGGGAAGATGGGTTGCGCAGGTCAATGATCACAGACGCGGAGGAGCGGGCACATGCAGCACGAGCGAGCGGGCCGGGCGGCCGGCCCCGAGGATCTCGTCGACGTCGCCCGGCTGGTCACCGCGTACTACGCGCTGCACCCCGACCCGGCCGACCCGGTGCAGCGCGTGGCGTTCGGCACCTCCGGGCACCGGGGATCGTCGCTGAACACGGCGTTCAACGAGGACCACATCGCCGCGACCAGCCAGGCCATCTGCGAGTACCGCGCGGCCCAGGGCACGGACGGCCCCCTCTTCCTCGGCGCCGACAGCCACGCCCTGTCCGAGCCCGCCCGGGTCACCGCGCTGGAGGTCTTCGCGGCCAACGGGGTGAGCGTGCTCATCGACGACGCCGACGGCTACACCCCCACGCCCGCCGTCTCGCACGCGATCCTCACCCACAACCGAGGGCGCGCCGCCGCCCTCGCCGACGGCGTGGTCGTCACCCCGTCGCACAACCCGCCCGCCGACGGCGGCTTCAAGTACAACCCGCCGAGCGGCGGCCCCGCCGGCTCCGACGCCACCTCCTGGATCCAGGACCGGGCCAACGAGATCATCACGGCCGGCCTGAAGGACGTCCGGCGCATCCCCTGCGTCCGGGCGCTCGCCGCGCCCACGACCGGCCGCTACGACTTCCTCGGCACGTACGTCGCCGACCTGCCGAACGTCCTCGACCTGGACGCGATCCGCGCGGCCGGCGTCCGGATCGGCGCCGACCCGCTCGGCGGGGCTTCCGTCGCCTACTGGGGCCGGATCGCCGAGCAGCACCGGCTCGACCTGACGGTCGTCAATCCGCTCACCGACCCCACCTGGCGTTTCATGACGCTCGACTGGGACGGCAAGATCCGCATGGACTGCTCGTCGCCGTACGCGATGGCCTCCCTCATCGACCAGCGGGACCGCTTCCGGATCGCGACCGGCAACGACGCCGACGCCGACCGGCACGGCATCGTCACGCCGGACGCGGGCCTGATGAACCCCAACCACTACCTGGCCGCCGCCATCGCCTACCTTTTCGCCCACCGCGAGCAGTGGCCCGCCGCCGCGGGCATCGGCAAGACGCTGGTGTCCTCCTCGATGATCGACCGGGTCGCCGCCGACCTCGGGCGCCGGCTGGTCGAGGTGCCCGTCGGCTTCAAGTGGTTCGTGGACGGGCTGGTCGACGGCTCGCTCGGCTTCGGCGGCGAGGAGTCGGCCGGCGCGTCCTTCCTGCGCCGCGACGGCTCCGTCTGGACCACGGACAAGGACGGCATCATCCTGGCGCTGCTGGCCTCCGAGATCACGGCGGTCACCGGAAAGACGCCGTCCGAGCACTACGCCGGTCTGACGGAACGCTTCGGCTCGCCCGCCTACGCCCGCATCGACGCCGCGGCCACCCGGAAGGAGAAGGCGCTGCTCGGCAGGCTCTCGCCCGCACAGGTCACCGCCGACACCCTGGCCGGGGAGGCGGTCACCGGCGTGCTCACCGAGGCCCCGGGCAACGGCGCGTCCATCGGCGGCATCAAGGTCACCACCGCCAACGCCTGGTTCGCGGCCCGCCCCTCGGGCACCGAGGACGTCTACAAGATCTACGCCGAGTCGTTCCTCGGCCCGGACCACCTCCGCCGCGTCCAGGAGGAGGCCAAGGAGGTGGTGGACGCGGCGCTCGCCGGCTGAGCCCGCGTCTTCCATATGACGCGCGCCACATCTCTGCCCCGGAACTCGGCCCGCGGCCGGTCCGACTACTGAATCGGTACGGCGCGATCCCGGCGACGTCGTACGACGTGGTCTGGAGACGCGGTTGATGGACGAGTTCCGGCAAGCATCCCTGCTCGGTGCGGGCGCGGCCGTACGGAGAGCCGCGCCCCCGCCCGCCCTCTGCGGCTTCCTCCTGTTACTGGTCCTGATCTTCGCGCTGTCGTACGCGTCCGGCGCGGCCGCCGGCCCCGTCGCACCCGGAATGCACGGCGTCCGAACCGGCGCGGACGACGACGGCGGTGGCGGCGAAGGCGGTGGCGGGGGAGCCGGGGACACGGGCGACACCGGTGACATGGGCGGCATGGACGGCATGCACGGGGGAGGCGGCTGATGGGCGCGGACCCGATGACCACCGTGCTCATCACCGATCTGACCGTGGGCGGCATGACCTGCGGCGCCTGCGTGACCCGGGTCGAGAAGAAGCTCGGCAGGCTGGACGGCGTCACGGCGACCGTCAACCTCGCCACCGGATGGGCCCGGGTGAGCCACCCGGCGGACATCAGCCGTGACGAACTCGTCGCGACCGTCGAGAAGGCCGGCTACACCGCCGCCCTGCCCGAGCCGCCCGGCAAACGGCAGCCCGCAGGCACAGACGCAGCCGCAGACGACAGCGGCGGCGAGGCCGAGGCCGCCCGGCAGCAGCGGCACCGACTGGTCGTCACCGCCCTGCTCGCGCTCCCCGTGCTCGTCCTGTCGATGGCGCCCGTCCTTCAGTTCCGCAACTGGCAGTGGCTGTGCTTCGTGCTCGCCGCGCCCGTCGCCGTATGGGGCGCCTGGCCCTTTCACGAGCGTGCGGTACGAGGGCTGCGGCACTCCGCCGCGACCATGGACACGCTGGTCTCGCTGGGCGTGGCGGCGTCCTTCGGCTGGTCGGCGTACGCGCTGTTCCTCGGGGGAGCCGGCGACCCCGGCATGCGCATGCCGTTCACGCTGGTGCCGACCGCCTCGGACGGCGTCGCCCACGTCTGTCTCGAAGCGGCCGTCGGCGTACCGCTGTTCGTGCTGGCCGGGCGGTTCCTGGAGGCGCGGGCCCGGCGAGGGACCGGGGCGGCGCTGCGCTCGCTGGCCCGGCTCGCGGCCAAGGAGGTGTCCGTCCGTGCGGACGGCGACGGCTCCGAACGGCTCGTCCCCATCGAGGAGTTGGGGGTCGGGCAGGTCTTCGTCGTGCGGCCGGGGGAGCGGGTCGCCACCGACGGCGAGGTGGTGGAGGGCAGTTCGGCCGTCGACCTGTCCCTGGTCACCGGAGAGAGCGAGCCCGTCGAGGTGGGACCGGGGTCCGCGGTGGTCGGCGGGGCCGTCAACGCCGGCGGGCTGCTGCTCGTCCGGGCCACGGCCGTCGGAGCCGACACCCAACTGGCCCGGATCGCCCGGCTGGTGACCGAGGCGCAGGCCGGGAAGGCGCGGGCGCAGCGGCTGGCCGACTCGGTGGCCGGGGTCTTCGTGCCCGTCGTGCTGGCGCTGGCCGTCACCGCCCTCGGGTTCTGGCTGGGCGCCGGGGCCGATCCGCAGGCGGCCGTCACCGCGAGCGTGGCCGTCCTGGTCGTGGCCTGCCCGTGCGCGCTGGGCCTCGCGACCCCGACCGCGCTGATGGCCGCGACCGGCCGGGGTGCGCAACTGGGCATCCTGGTCACCGGGCCGCAGGCGCTGGAGGGGCTGCAGCACCTCGATGTCGTCGTCCTGGACAAGACCGGCACGCTGACCTCCGGGCACATGAGCGTCGCCCGCGTCACCGCGGTGCCGGACGGGCTCGGCCGCGACGAGGCGCTGTGGCTGGCGGGGGCCGTCGAGCAGGGCTCGGAGCATCCGCTGGGCCGGGCCGTCTGCGCGTACGCCCGGCGGGAGTCGGGCGAACGGCGACTGCCGGGGGTGAGCGACTTCGCAGCCCTGCCCGGGCGGGGCGTGCGCGGCCTGGTGGCGGGGCGGCTGGTCGAAGTCCTCGCGCCGGACGACGAGTTGCCCGCTGTCCTGGAGAAAGCGCTGGCGCAGGCCGAATCCGCCGCCCGCACGCCCGTGCTGGTCCGGGTGGACGGCCACGCCGAGGCCCTGCTCGAGATCGGGGACGTCGTGCGGCCCGGAAGCTACCGGGCGGTGGACCGGCTGCGGCGGCTCGGGGTCCGCCCGGTGCTCGCCACCGGCGACCGGGAGGCGCCCGCCCGGGCCGTCGCCGGGGCGCTCGGCATCGAGGAGGTGCACGCCCGCCGCAGCCCGGAGGAGAAGGCCGACCTCGTACGGGACCCCAAGGAACAGGGCTACCGCGTCGCGGTCGTCGGCGACGGGGTGAACGACGCCGCCGCGCTGGCCGTCGCCGACCTCGGGATCGCCATGGGCAGCGGCACGGACGCGGCCATCGGCGCCGCGGACGTCACCCTCGTCCGCGGCGACATCGAGGCCCTCGCGGACGCGGTACGGCTCGCCCGGCGCACTCTGGGCACCATCCGCGTCAACCTGGTGTGGGCCTTCGGCTACAACGTGCTCACCGTCCCGCCGGCCTTGGTCGGCCTGCTCAACCCGATGCTCGCCGCGGCGGCCATGTCGGCGAGCTCGGTGCTCGTCGTCGCCAACAGCCTGCGGCTGCGGGCCTGGCAGCCCACGCCCGGGTCCAGGCTCGTGCGCGTCAGGAGGGCTGCCGGATGACCGAACAGGCGCTGCGGCGGCCCGCCCGCCGCCGACTCACCGACTCCCTGCTCGCCGCGCTCGCGCCGGTCGCCGCGTGCGGTCTCGCAATCGGCGGACTGAGCGCCTGGACCGCTTACGGCAACGCGGGCAGTCCGGCGCGTATCGAGGTCACCGAGGGCAAGGTGTTCCTGCCCTCCGCAGGCGTCGCGGAGACGGCCGCCTTCTTTCGCGTCACCAACAGCGGGGGTTCGGCGGACCGGCTGCTGAAGGTGACCTCCGCCGAGGCCGGGACGGGCGCGTCCCGCCTCAGTCGGCACCGCATGGCCGGTACCGGCTCGGCCTCCGCGCAGACGGTCGACTCCGTCGCCGTCGCGGCCGGCGAGAGCCTCGCCATGTCGCCGAACGGCCTCGACGTCATCGTGCCGGCGAAACCGGGCTGGGAATCGGGCGATCTCGTCTCGTTCGCCCTGCACTTCGAGCACAGCGGCACCGTCCGGACCCTCGCGGTGGTCGTCCGCCCGGGCCGGGACAGCACAGGAAATTGAGCGACGATGAAAGGGGGGTAGGAGTTAAACGGGGGCAGGAATTCAACCAGTGAAATCCCTGTGCTTTCCAGCCGACGGTTCCGCACGGTCGGCTCCCAGGGGCCGGCCGCACGGCCCTGCCCGGGCGCGCCTTCCGCCGACGGGTGGCCGACCTCGACGCGGCTCGGACGGCGGCCCTGCGCGCCGTCCCACGACCTCGAAGTCACCTGGGCCGACGTCCTGTCGGCGGTCACCGCGGCCGCGCTGCACCACGCGACCGGCGCCCCGGAGACCGTCCTCGGCCTGCCGGTGACGGGCCGACTCGGCTCCGTCGCCCTCCGGGTGCCCTGCACGGTCCGCAACATCCTGCCCCTGCGGGTGCGCGTCGCCCACTCTGGCCCGCGCCCTCGCGCAGCGCCCCCAGCTGCTGGTCCTGGACGAACTCACCAACCACCTCGACATCCGCGCCCGGTTCGAACTCCTGGACCTGATCCGCAGCACCGGCATCACCACCCTGGCCGTCCTGCACGACCTCGACCTGGCCGCCCGCCTCTGCGATCACCTCGTGGTGCTGCACGAGGGCGAAGTGGTCGCGGCGGGCCCGGTGTTGGAGGTCCTCACCCCGGACCTCCTGCGCGACGTGTTCGGCGTACGGGGCGGCACGGAACGGCATGCCGACGGCGTCGTCCGCATCACCTACGCGGCTTGGGCCCGTGGCCCTGGACCGGGAGGCGGCCGACGGTCCGGCGGCGCCGGTCCTCGCACCCCTTCAGGATTCCGCAGGAGTCGGCGACTGATCACCCCTCGCGCCGGCACAAGGGCACTCCAGGAGATGCGCGAACCTGTTCGACTCTGCCCTGTTCCGACAGAATCGCGTAACCCTTCTCTTACTGACGTCGAACCGGTTTCCCAGCGGCCTGGTGGTGTGCCACACTTCAGCGCTCAGTCTCGCTCCATCCATGATCCGTCATCGTAGAAAGTGCTCCGCTGCCGCATGGATCTGCTGATCGGAATCGCAGAGAAGACCGCATCCGCTCTTGCCGCCTCGGGACTCTCGCTGTTGGGTCTGAGGATGCTCAGGCCGCGAATCGATATCTCTCCCGAAATCTCCGCCTGGTGGTCCGAGGAGAAACAGGATTTTCGCTACAGCATCAAGATCTCCAACAAGACTCGACGTGCGCTCGTCGAGCCTCGATTCGAATTGACGCTCCTCTATCCGAACGAGCGCGACGCCACGAAGAGCAAGCTCATTCCCCGAGACCGGCCGGACCCGATGTCGATCAGCGGGCGCAAGAAGAACAAGAGCAACGGCAAGGAGCTCGGGACCTACACCATCACCTACGGAGGAAAGGAAGCGGATCTCGTTCTGCTCGCCGGTCAGCGTACGCACGGCAATGCCGACCGGGCCACCTTCCGGTTCCGCTGTTTCGTGCGGGACGGCTTTTCCGGGATCGGCAGGCAGTTCGAGATGCGGTACGAAGTGCCTGCCGATTCGATCGTCTTCGGAACATTCAAAAAGGGGCGGGTGTTCGGCATCGACGAGCAGGCGCCGAAACAGGAGTGGACGCAGAAGGTGGCCGCGGCCTTCGCGGGCAGTGGGTCGGCGCCTGCGGCGGTCGGTCGCGTGCCACGCGTACGGAACGGGGACGAGTCGCCCCTGCCGGTCGGCGAAGAGCGAGGCACGCCTGCCGGTGAGGATGAACCCGCTGGTCACTGAGCCGGTCGCGGAGCCGGTACCGCAACCACGGAGATGTCCCGCACGATGTCGCGCGTCCGCTCCGTGAAGCGCTCGTCGGGTCGTCGGATGTCGTCGCCGATCGCGGAGACGACATCCGCGCCCCGGAGCAGGGGAACGCGGTGCAGCGGCCATTTGGTGGTCATGAGGAGATCATGGTCGTCGGGATTTCGATCCAGGTGTTCCCGCACCATGCGATAGCCGGCCAGGTACACGTGATCCTTGATGAAACCGCCCGGTTCGGCGGTGTCGACGAGTCCGCGTTTCACCCGTGTCGCCACGTCGAAGGCCGCCTCGACCGGAAGGAAAGGCAGCAGGGCGTCGACGACGTCCACGAAACTCCCGCGCAACGCCGTGTGCACGGCGACGACGCGCAGAGCGAATCTCGGGTCGAGGGATTTTCCGCCGGTCGCGCGCTGCTCGTTCCAGACGGCCAGGCCTTCTTCCGTGGCGGTGGCCCCGGACAGCCGGACGCAGAGGACGTCGGCCACCCGGTGCGCGTTCTCCCATCGAAAGACATGGGTGCCGATCTCGTGCGTGATGAGCCCGACGAGCTCGTTCTCCCCGAGGCGTAGATCCGCGCGGATGTTCACCGACCGGTTCCCTGACCTGACGCTCATGCGGGCGGCCATCTCTGGATGGATCTGGGGTTTCCAATCGGTCAGCCCCTGTGCGGCGAGTGTCTTTTCCACGGCCTCCAGGACATCCGCGGCGGAGAACATCCGCTCCTCCTCGGGGGGCGTCCGCTCGCTCCCCGCTCGTAGGAATTCGAGGGCTTCGGCGAGCAGTGCTTCGTCGGGCACCCCGTTCTCATCGGCCAATTCCCGAGTCATACGGTCGGCGTCGTGACTCACGCAGGCCTGGAATCTCGCGAGGTACTTCGACGCCTCGTCCGCGATCAACCGGATCAACGGGTCGTCGTGCGCACCGTATTCGTCCACGATCCGCTGGAGGGGGTCGATGCGGGCCGGATCGCTCTCGGGGTAGGTGAACACCGGACTGCGTGGAGATCCTCGCCGCATATCGCGGACGAATCTCTCCCGCCGGCTCTCGATGTCGTTCGGCAGTACCGCCTTGAGGAGCGAGGCCCGGTTCAGGGCGGCTTCGAACAGCCGGGCCGGAGCATCGGCGCCGTGCATGCTCTCGATCGATATGTTCACGCTCGGGTGCCCCTTGGAGTGCGTATCGAGACCGTCTGTGACCGAAGACCGTTGCGGTGGGCATCCTCCTCGCCCGTGTCGGTGGGGCGCAATACGGGCCCGGCTCTCTCCAGGCCGCGTTTCGGCCCGAGCCTCAGGGCCGCTATCATCCTGTAAAGGTAAAATATGAGGTTTGCCCGATGTGGCTGCCCTCCTGACGAGCCGCCGTCCCGCCGGAGTGATCAATGTCCCGCAAGCGCCCCACGGAGGACGGCGACGAGCTGCTGGCCAGACTCGGTTCGCTGACCGCGCAGGCGCGCGAGCGCGCGGAGCTGCAACGCTCCCGCGTCGAGCTGGCCCTCGCCCTCCAGCGCGGCATGCTGCCCAGGGACCTGCCCGTGGCCCCCGGCTACCGGCTGGCCGTGAAGTACGCGCCCGCCTGCCACGGCCTCAACGTGGGCGGCGACTGGTACGACGCCTTCACCATGCCCGACGGGCGCATAGGCGTGTCCATCGGCGACGTCCAGGGCCACAACACAGAGGCGACCGCGTTCATGGGCCAGGTCCGGGTCGGCCTGCGCGCCCTGGCCTCCGTGACCGGCGAGCCCGGCGAGCTCCTCGCCCGAACCAACGACCTGCTGCTCTCCCTCGGCAGCGACCTCTTCGCCACCTGCACCTTCATGCGGCTCGACCCCGCCACCGGGGTCCTGGAGAGCGCCCGGGCCGGTCACATCCCGTGCGTGTGGGCCACGGCGGACGGCAAGTCCGGCGTCGCCGAGGACGAGGGCGGACCGCCCCTCGGGGTCCAGGAGGGCATGGACTATCCGGTCACCCGCTACCGCCTCACCAAGGGCGGGGTGTTCGTCCTGCTCACGGACGGTGTCGTCGAGGGCCCGACCCTGAGCGTCGAAGAGGGTCTGGACCAGGTCGTACGGCTCGCGGGCATCGCCGCCGTCGCGGGCATGACGGCGGGCTCGCTCGCCGCCGCGGTGATCAAGGGCGCCGAGCGCGTGGGACACGAGGACGACGCCGCCGTACTGGTGGTGGGCCACGACGCACTGGTGGGGCCGGAGATACCCCGGGTTCAGCCATAGGGCCCCAAGGGGCCCGTCACGGCGCGTCCCACCGCGCCGACTGCGCCGCGCCGGTGTCTGATGGCTGCTGTGGTGGGTACCCCGGATCTGCGCCGACCAGCCGCCCTCGCGGTCCTGACGCTGGCCGTCGCGCTCAGCTACTACGCGGCCGGGCGGCTGGGACTCATGCGGGAGCTCGTCGTCGAGGGCGCGGTCTTCACCCCCGTCTGGCCGCCCACCGGAGTGGCGGTGGCCTGTCTGCTGATCTTCGGGCTCCGTACCTGGGCGGGCATCGCCCTCGGGGCCCTCCTCGTCATCATGTCCCTGACCTCGCTGCGGCCCGTGGTGCTGGGCAACCTGGTAGGCAACACCGCAGCCCCCGTCTGCGCGTACCTCATGCTCCGCAAGGTGGGCTTCCGCAACGACCTCGCCCGGCTGCGGGACGGCCTCGCCCTGGTCTTCCTGGGCGCCCTCACCGCCATGCTCCTCAGCTCGACCGTGGGCGTGGGCCTCCTGGTCCTCACCGGCAGGCTCGACCCGCAGAGCTTCTGGCCCGTCTGGCTGGCCTGGTGGGTCGGCGACGCGATGGGCGTGCTGATCGTGACGCCGGTCCTGCTCGTGCTGCACGCGGTACAACGCCCCCTGCGGCTGTCCCGCTGGAAAGAGGCCTCGGGCCTGGCCCTCGTCTCTCTCGCCCTCGTCCCGCTGGCCACGCACAGCCCCGTCAGCCTGCTGTTCCTCGTCTACCCCATGCTGATCTGGGCGGCACTGCGGTTCCAGCTCGCCGGCAGCATGCTGTGCGCCCTCTTCACCTCGGTCATGGCCACGATCGCCGCGACGGACGAGGTCGGTCCGTTCGAACGCCTGTCCCGCGTGGAAGTGATGATCAAGCTCCAGGCCTTCAACGGGACGATGGCCCTGACCGCGCTGCTGCTGTCCGCGGTGATCACCGAGCAGCGCAACACCAGACGCTCCGTGGAACGCGCCTGCCAGGAACTGGTCGAGGTCCTGGAACACCTCACCGCCGGCGAGATCCCGCCCGGCCGGTCGGCGAAGGACTCCGAGCGCTGAGAGCGGGGAGGTCGGCGAGGGCGATTGTCAGTGCCTGCGCCTACGGTTTGATCAGTGGGACCCGCCGGAACGGCCGCGGGTCCACCCTGGGGAGGGGTCTGCCATGTCTACCGGGTCCAGCACGGTGTCGACGACGTATCTGGAGCTGTCGCAGGACGGCGACGGTGCGCACAAGTTCTACGAAGTGACCGTCGACGGCGCGGTGGTGACGGTGCGGTACGGGCGGATCGGCGCCGCCGGCCAACTGCAGACGACGACGTTCCCGACGGCCGAGAAGGCCCGGGCCGCCGCCGCGAAGAAGGTCGGGGAGAAGGTCCGCAAGGGATACGCCCCGGCCGTCGCCGGCCAGCGGGCCCCGCGTTCGGTGACCCGCCGTCAGGTGACCTCGGCGCCCTCCACCGCACGCGCCGTGGCGCCCGTGCTGTGGCGGTTCGCCACCGGCTCCTCGGCGTTCGGCATCCATGTGGACGACGACCACTGCTGGGTCGGCAACCAGTCGGGCGACGTCTACACCCTGGACCACGACGGCGGCGTCCTCGCCCGCTTCAGCCTGCCGGACGGCGTGAAGTGCCTGGTCGCCGACGAGTTCTGGATCTACGCCGGGTGTGACGACGGCAAGGTCTACGACCTGTCCTCGAAGCTGCCGTTCGCGGCGTACGACATCTCGGCCGACGTCGACATCTTCTGGCTGGACATCCACGAGGGCATCCTGAACGTCTCCGACCGCGAGGGTCGGCTCACCGTGATCGACCACGAGGACGAACACCAGTGGGCCCGGCGCAGCCAGGGCGAGCACGCCTGGATGGTCCGCGCCGACGACCGTGCCGTGTACCACGGCCACCACGCGGGCGTCACCGCCTACGCCCCCGACGGCGGCGGCGAACTCTGGCACACGCCCACCCGCGGCGGAGTCCTGTTCGGCTGGCAGGAGGACGACGCCGTGTACGCGGGCACCGCCCACCGGGTGGTCCAGCGGCTGTCGAAGGCGACCGGCACGGTCGAGGCCACGTACAGCTGCGACAGCGCCGTGTACTCGTGCGCCACCTCGCCGGGCGGGCGCTTCGTGTTCGCCGGTGACGCGTCGTCGTCCGTCTACTGCTTCGACCGGGACGGCACACGGCTGTGGAAGCTCGGCACCGGCGGCGGCTCGGCCCTGTCGATGCAGTACCGCGACGACCGCCTCTACCTGGTGACCACGGACGGCTCGCTGGTGTGCGTGGACGCGAGCGAGACGGCCGTCGCCGCGGCCCAGCAGGGCACGGTGCCGGTGGCCCGGGACGTCAAGCTCGCCGCCGCGCTGCCGACCTATGCCCCGGCCACGGCCGCCGCGGCGGTGGCCACCCTGGCCCAGGCGCCCTCCGGCGCGATCGTCGTCGAGTGCGTCCAGGAGGCCGGCCGCGTCCGGGTGCACGTCGTCTCCGACGGCTACGACACGTCGTGGAACGTCCAGTTCCCGCGCGAGATACGCGAGCCCGGCGCCCGCTACGTCGTCGATGCCCTGCACACGGCGGCCGGCGGTTTCTACCGCGTCCGCGGGGACATCCGCCGCCTGCTGTGAGCGGGGGCGTCGACGACGTGGCGGGGCGGCTACGGCTTGCGGGCCAGGCCGCCGTGCTCGCCGATGACCGCCGGGGCCGGGGCAGCGGCCTCCGGACGCCAGAGGGGGACCGAGACCACGCCGGGGTCCAAGAGCTCCAGGCCGTCGAAGTACGCCGTGATCTCGTCCACGGAGCGCAGGTTGTAGGGCACGGCGCCGCTCTCGTTGTACGCGTCCTGTGCCTGCTCGAAGACCGGGTCGATGCCCCGCGAACCGTCGTTCACCGAGAGGTGGCTGCCGGACGGCAGTTCCGCCATCAGTCGGGTGACGATCGAGCGGGCCCGGTCGTAGTCGGCGACGTGCCCCAGGATGTTGCTGAGGATGAGCGCGGTGGGGCGGCTGAAGTCCAGGGTCTCGGCGGCGGCCGCCAGGATGCGCTCCGGGTCCAGGACGTCGGCGTCGACGTAGGCGGTCGCGCCCTCGGGCGTGGAGGTCAGCAGGGCGCGGGCGTGCGCGAGCACCAGCGGGTCGTTGTCGACGTAGACGATCCGCGACTCGGGGGCGAGGCGCTGGGCGACCTCGTGGGTGTTGTCGGCGGTCGGCAGGCCCGTCCCGACGTCCAGGAACTGCCGTATGCCCGCCTCGGCGACCAGGTGGGTGATGTTGCGGCGCAGAAAGGCGCGGCTGCTGCGGGCGATGGTGACGATGCCCGGGAAGACGTCGGTGTACGCGTCGCCCGCCTGCTCGTCGACGGGGTAGTTGTCCTTCCCGCCCAGCCAGTAGTTCCAGATGCGGGCCGAGTGCGGCACCGACGTGTCGATGTTCTGCTGGTCGGTCATGAGGTGCGTCCGTCTTTCAGCCGAGGCGTGAGTAGTTCGAGCTTCAACTTACGTCCCAATGACCCTTTCGCGTACACCAGTTCGCGTTTTCGATCGGCTCGAACAGTACTTTCACGTGTACCTGGCTCAGTGGCCGCCGGAAGGACGGTCGCATCCGGTGTGGTCGGGATAGCCGGCGAAGGCGTCCACCTGTGTGCCGCCGGAGTTCATCGTGCCTTCCAGGCACAGCGGCCGGGCGTCGACCAGGAAGCTCACGCCGGCGGAGCCGTTCTGGTACGACTGCACCTTCCCGGCGGAGTAGCCGAGTCCGGTCAGCGCGCCACGGGTGCTCTCCGGGGCGAAGTCGCCGCGCTCGCGCAGCGGTTCCAGCGCGGCCTCGATGCGCTCGGCGGCCGCGAGCCCGTCGCAGCGGCGCTCACCGTGCAAGGGGATCGGCACCATGAAGCCATGGTTCTCGGCGTAGTGGTCGACGGGCGGTGTGGTGGAGACGGAGGGGGAGTCGGCGGGCCCTCTCGACGTGGGCGTCGGCGAGGGGCTCTCGCCGGGGCACGGGAAGTCCACCGACGCGCTCGGCGTCCGGGCCGCGGCCCGCGACGAACCGCCGTCCCCGGCCGCGTCCCCCGCCCGCTCGGACCCGCACCCCGCGACCAGCAAGGCCAGCGCCGCCAGCATCGGTGTCCCGAGCCCGGCTCCTCCACGTCTCGTCCTCGTCATCTGCCGATCCTCGCCTGCGCCGCGGCGCACGTCATGAGTTCTCGTACTCATGAAGGCCGCCGCCCGCGCCGGTAGCGTGGCCGTGTGATGGTGGGCGCCCGGGAGACCCGGCTGATCGTGCTGCGCGGCAACAGCGCCTCGGGCAAGTCGTCGGTGGCCGCCGGTCTCCGCGACCGGTTCGGCCGGGGTCTGGCCCTGGTCGCGCAGGACAACCTCCGGCGCGTCGTGCTGCGCGAGCACGACCGGCCCGGCGCGGCGAACATCGGGCTGATCGACGCCGTCGCCCGCTACTCCCTGGACGCCGGGTACCACGTCGTCCTCGAGGGCATCCTGTACGCCGACCGCTACGGCGCCATGCTCGCGCGCCTGCGCGCGGACCACCGCGGCCCGACCCACGGCTACTACCTGCACGTGCCGTTCGCCGAGACCCTCCTGCGCCACTCGACCAAGCCGATCGCCGACGAGGTCGGCGAGTCGGACCTGCGCGACTGGTACCGGGACCTCGATCTGCTGCCGGACGGCACCGAGACCGTCATCGGCGCCGACAGCACCCGCACGCAGACCGTCGACCGCATCATGCTCGACACGGGCCTGGACCGCCTGCCGGCCCGGGAGCCCTAGGGGGCCGGCGGGCTACGGCTTGATGCCCACGCCCGTCCAGAGGCTGACCTCGGCGTCCGTGGCCTCGGGGCCGCTGTCCGGACGCCAGCGGTGGCCGACCGTGACGCCCGGGGCGAGCAGGTCCAGCCCGTCGAAGAAGCGGGCGACGTCGTTCTGCGAGCGGAACTGCACCGGTGTTCCGGCGCTCGTGTAGATGTCGGTGACCTTCTGCCAGGTGGCCGGGTCGAAGTCGGGCGTGCAGTGGCTGAGAGCCAGCGCGCTGCCCGAGGGAAGCACGGCCAGCAGTCGGCTCACGATGCCGTACGGGTCCTGGGCGTCGGTGACGAAGTGCATGAGGGCGTTCAGCGACAGGGCGACGGGCTTGTCCAGGTCCAGCACCTCGGCCAGCGCGGGCGAGTCGAGCAGCGTGCCGGGGTCGTTGACGTCGGCCTCGACGTACGTCGTGCGTCCCTGGGCCGTGCTGCGCATCAGCCGCTCGGCGTACTTCAGGACGAGGGGGTCGTTGTCGGCGTAGACCACCCGTGCCTCGGGCACCACGGACTGGGCGACCTGGTGCAGGTTCGGCTCGGTCGGGATGCCGGTGCCGATGTCCAGCCACTGGCGTATGCCGTGCTCCTGCGCGAGGACCCGGGTCGCGCGGTGCATGAAGGCGCGGTTCTCCCGGGCGCACACGAAGATGCCCGGGTAGGCCGCGGCGACGGTCTCGGCCGCCTGCTTGTCGACCTCGAAGTGGTCCTTCCCACCGAGGTAGTAGTCGTACATCCGGGCGGAGTGCGGCCTGCTGGTGTCGATGTCCCGCGCGGAGTTCGAGGTGGTCATGTGCGGTGCCCTTCGGTGGTGTGCGTGGGGGTGTGGTTGATCAGTTTTCAGCCGGCCGCGAGGTGGTCGGCGAGGCCCCGTTTGACTCCCGCGACGAACGCGGCCATCTCCTCGGGGGTGTAGATCAGCGCGGGACCGGCGGGGTCCGTCGACTGCCGCATCGCGACACGGCCGTCGGAGAGCTGCTTCGTCTGCACGCACTGGCCCCCGTTGGGGCCGCTCCACGGGGACTCCCAGCCCTGCTCGCCGAGGTCGGCGGCGGGCATCCCGTTGTAGACGTCGTGGACCTGGCTGTCGATGCCGCTCATGAGTACTCCTTGCGCATACGGTTCAGGAGTGCCCTGCTGACCGTGTCCGAGGTCAGCAGGGACATGCGGTTGTGCGCCTCCAGATGCGCCGCGACGTCGGAGCGCTGGTCCAGGTACACGGCACCGGAGAGGATCTCGGTGTAGACGATGTCGGGCAGCTCGGGTTCCTCGAACCGGAAGTAGGTGTACGGGGCGCACGCGCCGACATGGGCGCCGGCCGTGAACGGCACGACGTCGACGCTCACATGCTCCAGCTCCGAGACCTCCAGCAGCCGGTCGATCTGCTCCCGCATCACCTCGGGAGACCCCACCACCCGGTGCAGCACGGTCTCCTCCATCACCACCCACAGCGTGGGGGCGTCGGCTTTCTCCAACAGGCTCTGGCGCCGCAGCCGCAGGTCCACGCGCCGCCGCAGGTCCTCGTCGTGGTCGTTGGGGAAGCCCCCGCTCAGGACCGCGCGGGCGTAGCGGGGGGTCTGCAGCAGCCCCGTGACGTAGTGGGGCTCGTAGGTGCGCAGGGTCTTGGCGCCGGTCTCCAGGCTCACGTAACCGCTGAACCAGTTCGGCAGCACATCCCGGTACGGATGCCACCAGCCGGGCTCGTTGGCCCGCTCGGCGAGGGCGACGAACTCCTCGATCTCCTGCGGGTCGGCCCCGTAGGTCTCGAGCAGGATCTCCACGTAGAGCGGTTTGAGGCCGACCTCCGCCTTCTCCAGCCGGCGGATGGTCAGGGGCTTGACCCGCAGGGCCCTGGCCGCGTCCTCCAGCGACGCGCCCGCGTTCTGGCGCCGCTCCTGGAGCCGCCGGCCGAGGATCATGCGCAGAACGGTGGGCGCGCCGGTGCCGCTGCTGCCCGTGCCCGAACGGCCTTCGCTCACGCCCTGCCTCCTGAAGGTCACTCACCCTGAAAGTCCGTCACCACTACCGGTCCGTCACCACGACGGCTCCGTCATCGCCAACGGTCCGACCGCTACCAGTCTGACGGTGACCTGATGAGGTGAACAGACAGATATCGGCTTGTTGAAATTATCAGGCAGTCGGTTGCAGCCTGAACTTAGGTGCGAGCATAGTTAGTCGTGTGAACCGCGCCGCCGAACTCGAGCGTTCTCCCAGCAACCTCCCCCACCCCTGCCGGAGTCGGGCCGCTCGGGCGTTCACGGCGCAGGGCCCGCCCGGAACACCCTCTCCTCCCAGGCCTCTTGCTCACCTTCCCCGGCCTTCGGCCGCTGCTCCCGCCCCCCACGGAAGGCGACCATCGTGACCCCCCACACGATTTCCCCTCAGCCCTTGGACACCTGGAGCCCGGACCGCACACACTGGCTCGAACTCCCGGCACACCGCTCCAGCGTCTCGGTGGCCCGCCACTCCATGAGCGCGCGACTGAGCGCGTGGCGGCTGCCGGGCGAGCTGTGCGCGGACGCCGTGCTGCTCCTGTCCGAACTGGCCACCAACGCCATACGGCACACCCTCGGCACCCGGTTCCTGTGCGGCGTCGGGCTCGTCACGGAGGGCTGCCTGCGCCTGGAGGTGCACGACCAGGACCGCACCGGCCGCGGCCTGCCCCGCTGCGAGCCCGGTCCGGACGACGAGGGCGGCCGCGGACTGCTCCTCGTGGAGCAACTCGCCGAGACCTGGGGAGTCGACCGCTCGAGACTCACGGGAGGCAACGCGGTATGGGCGACCCTGACGGCCTGAACGAACCAGGGGCGGTGACGAGTGCTGTGACCGCATGCCAGATCGTGTGCCGGGACGGCACGAGGTCGGTGCGCTACCGGCGGGCTGTGCGCTCGCCGGTGGTGGCCGGCCTAGGGGGCTTCTGATGGATCTCCGTGGGAGAAGGAGCGGCGTTCGGTGCGTGCTCTCGGTGTGCCGGGCGAGAGTCCTCGTAGCGGAGCTA